>JBDTDN010000293.1:0-5609 GCA_039923055.1 Jatrophihabitantaceae bacterium | reverse complement strand
GCACGACGAACTGCGGCAGGGTGCCAGGCGCAGAGCCGACCGTCCGGTACTGGCGGCCAGTCTTGTCGATCAGGCCGAACCGCGTACCAACCTTCACGTACCCCACCGGCACTCGCTCGGTAACTGCGATCACGACCGTAGATGGGAACGAGGTCGAGACGGTCACCGACGCGACATCAGCCAATGCCTGCACGCGATGGGTGATTGCGGCCGTATTCAGCCGCAGCAACGGCGATCCGTGCGCCACCGCGGCGGCGCTACGTATCTGCGACGCCGCAAGGGTGTGCGTGCCGGTAACCTCGACAGTCCGCACGCCAAAGACCGAGCTGAACGCCAGCAGCCAGGTAACCAGCGCACCCACCAACACAACCGCGCCGGCGCCCAGGATCAGTGTGCGGTGCTGGTTGCCGTTCTCGGGCGAATTGCTGCGGTCACCGCCCACCTTCGCGCGTAGCGTCGCTAACGTGGCACTCATGCGGGCGGGCCCAACGCGCGTGCACACGCATCACGGATCTCGTCGCACAGCAGGTAGATGTTGCCGATTCCCATGGTCAGCACCAGGTCGCCGGGCCGCGCCACGGCAGCGATCCGCGAGGGAACCTCGGCGTAGCTCGGTTCGTAGATGACCGATTCGGCGGGCAGCTCGATCAACTCACTGACGGTTGCGCCGGTAATCCCCGGGATCGGTTCCTCGCGTGCTGGGAAGATGTCCATCACGACGGCGATGTCGGCGATCGCCATCGCGTCGGCGAACTCCCGCGCAAAGGTCTGCGTCCGGCTGTAGGTCCCCGGCTGGAACACCGCGATCAACCGACCGCCGCCGACCACGGCCTGGGCTGCGGTGAGCTGCGCGGCGACCTCGGTCGGGTGATGGGCGTAGTCGTCGAACACGCGCACTCCGCCGCCCTCGCCGTGCGATTCGAAGCGCCGGTGCACGCCGCCGAACGCTGCCCAGGCCGTTGCAACGGTATCCAGGTCCAGGCCAAGTTCGGCAGCCATCGCCAGCGCAGCACTTGCATTGAGCGCCATGTGCCGTCCGATCAGGGCGCCCACAGTCAGTCGGCGTTGCCCGATGTCGGTTCCGTCGACGGTGAACGCGACGCCACCCGGTAGCGCCTGGATCTGGCTGACGACGACATCAGCTGCCTTCGACTCGCCGTACGTTCGTACCCGCCGACCAGCAGCACGTGCGTAGTCCCCGACCTGCATCGCCCCCGGATCGTCGGCGCAGACCAGCAGCAGACCGTTGTGGTCGACGCGATCGACGAACTGCTTGAAGGCCCGGAAGATGCCCGCCAGGTCACCGTGGTTCTCCAGGTGATCGGCCTCGACGTTCGTGATGATCGCGGCCGCGGCCCGGGTGAGCAGGAACGAGCCGTCACTCTCGTCGGCCTCGACGATCGCCAGTTCGCCCGTCCCCAGATGGGCATTCTTGCCGGACTCGTAGAGGTTGCCACCGATCGCAAACGATGGGTCGACACCACAGGCTTGCGCACCGACGGTCAGTAGCGAGGTGGTCGAGGTCTTGCCGTGCGTGCCGGCGATCGCGATACAGCGGCGGTCCTCCAGCGCCGCGGCCAACGCCGCGGCCCTACGCAGGAACAGCTTCCCGCCGGTTCGGGCGGCGACGAATTCTTCGTGCTTGGGGTTGATCGCCGTGGTGTAGACGAAACTGTCGCAGTCTTGGACGTGCGCAGGTGCGTGGCCGATGTACACGTCGGCACCGAGCGCCCGCAGACCGGCCACGGTGAGCGAATCTCGCGCCTCGCAGCCACTGACCGGCACGCCGCGTTCGAGCAGGATGCGGGCGAGCGCGCTCATCCCGCTACCGGCGATGCCCATGATGTGTACGCGGCCAAGATCTGCCAGCGCCGGGATCTGATCGGTGGCGGCACTGCGGACGAGCGCGGCACCGGGCGCGGACCAGTCCACCGGCCGACCTTGATCCGCGTCATGGGTGGGCCGACCGGCGGTCACTGGCTGCTCCCTGAGAGATGGCGCCGCTCAGCGACGACGTTCAGCACGTGCCGCGCGAGGACGACGTCGGCATCGCGAGCCCCAGCATGCGCCGCCGCGGCCGACATCTTCCTCAAGGTTGCCGGATCGGTGATGCGCGGCACGATCTGCGCCAGGATCCACTGCGGCGTCAGGTCGGCGTCGTCCACCAGCAGACCCCCGCCGACAGCAACGGTCGGATCGGCGTTGAAACGCTGCTCGCCGTTGCCCACCGGGTACGGCACATACGCAGCAGGCAGCCCGACGGCCGACAGTTCCGCACACGTCATCGCGCCACACCGGCACAGCACGAAATCAGCTGCGGCATAGGCGTATTCCATTTCCTGGACGTAGGGCAGGACGACATACGGTGCCGCGCCCGGTTCCGTGGTGACCTCGACGCTGTTCTTCGGTCCGACGACGTGCAGCACCTGCACGCCGGCCGCGCCCAACTCGCGCGCAGCGTGGGACGCGGCCCAGTTGATCGTCTGCGCTCCCTGCGAGCCGCCGGTGACGAGCAGCGTGGGTCGGTCGGCGTCCAGCCCGAACCGGACGCGGGCCTGCGCGCGTAAGGCGGACCGGTCCAGTTGCGAGATCGCCGGTCGTAGCGGGATACCGATGACCGTGGCGTGCGCCAGATGCCCGTGGGCAGAGGCGGTGAACACGTGCGTGGTCATCCGGGCGGCACCGCGATTGGCCAGGCCCGGCTTGGCGTTCGCCTCGTGCACGACGATCGGGATGCTCCGTCGGCGTGCGGCCAGATACGCAGGGACAGCGACGTATCCGCCGAAGCCGACGACCACTTCGGCATCGAGCCGTTCGAGGATCTCGCTGGCAGCCCGTACCGCGATGCGGACCTTCCCCGGCGTCGCGAGCAGGTCGCGGTTCATCCGGCGCGGCAACGGCACCGGGGGCACCAACTCCAGCCGATACCCCCGCGCCGGAATGAGCGTGCTGTCCAGTCCCTTGGTCGTACCAAGCGCGGTGAGTTGCGCGGACGGCACCAGGCGGCGGACGGCATCGGCCAGATTCATGGCCGGCTCGATGTGTCCGGCAGTCCCTCCACCGGCGACGACGATTCGCGGTGCGTCCGGGAACGCGGTCACCGTCGGCCCCGGCGCGAGTCGGTTCCCGTCGCGCGAAGTGGCGCTTGGGAATTCGCCCGTGGTGGCGCGGCGGAACTCGAGCGCACGCGCGCCGGTGCGGCGGGCCTAGCGGGGGCCGCGCGAACAGATGCCGCGCGCGCAGATGCCGCACGCGCAGGACGTCGCCGCGGAGGTGCGTACGCCTTGGGTACCGGGATGTGCAACCAGCGCTCGAGCCTGGTCCGGCGATGCAACCGATCAGCCTTGCGCGCAACGGCCACCGCGGGCGCCTCGTGTCGCGCGAAGGACACGAGCATGCCCAGTACGAAGAAGGACGCCAGTAGCGACGTGCCGCCCGCGGAGATGAACGGCAGCGGAATTCCAGTGACCGGCAGCAGTCCCGTCACGTAACCGATGTTGATAATCGCCTGCCCACACAACCAGATCGTCGCCGCACCGGACACCAGCCGGACGAACGGATCGGCGTTACGACGCGAGACCCGCATGCCGGTGTAGGCGAACAGGCCGAACAGGGCGAGTACTGCGAGGCAGCCGATCAGCCCCACCTCTTCGCCGATGATGGCGAAGACGTAGTCGGAGTTGGCGTTGGGAACCCAGCCGTACTTGGACGTTCCCTGTCCGAGCCCAACCCCGAAGAACCCGCCGGACGCGAGCGCATACAGCCCTTCGACGGTGTGGAAGCCGGTATTCTGCGCGTCCTTGAAAGGGTGCAGGAACGTGGTCACGCGCTCCCACCGGTACGGTGCGGCGAAGGCCAGCGCCACGACCGATCCGACGACTACGCCCACCACCGCACCGAAATAGCGCAGCGGCATGCCGACCATCCAGAGCAGCCCGAGCAGGATCAGCACGAAGCAGCACGTCGTCCCGAGATCCGGTTCGAGCATCACCAACAGCCCGACCAGCAGGAAGCCGGGTATCAGTGGAAGAAATAAGTGGCGGGCTCTGCGCAGCGTGCCGAGCTGTTGTTTTCGCGCGAGCAGATCCGCGCCCCATAGCAGCATAGCGACCTTGGCGAGCTCCGACGGCTGGACCTGCAGCGGTCCGAGATTGATCCAGCGGTTGGCACCGTTGATGTTCACGCCCACACCGGGGATCAGCACGGCGACCAGCGCGAGCAGTGCCAGTCCGAGCGCCGGATAGGTCAGTACCCGGTAGGCCCGCGGCGGCAGTCGGACCGCGATCCAGAAGATCGGCAGGCCGAGCGCGACGAACTCGGCCTCCTTGACCACCTGGTTCCAGATCTGCGCGGTGCCGGTGCCGTTGGCATCGTGGGAAGCTGAAATCGTCGTCGACACCGCCATCAGGATGCCGAAGCCGAGCAGTCCGATCCCGGCAAGCAGCAGCAGTTGCACAGACGCGTACGGCTTGTCCAGGAACCGTTGCCCCGCTGGTGCCGGACGCAGGCGTTCGCGGGCCCGCCCCAGCAGGCCCGCGATGCTGTCGCGGATCATCAGCCCATCGTTGTCGGTCCGGGTACCGATCCGGTGGACCTTGACCTGCGTGTCGTCAGCCATTGCCGATGAAGTCCGCGTAGAACAACCCCATCCCGAACGCGACCGCGATGCCGGCAACGATCCAGAACCGCACGATGATCGTCACCTCCTCCCAGCCGCCCAGTTCGAAGTGGTGATGCAGCGGGGCCATGCGGAACACCCGCCGCCCAGTGCCGGTGCGTATCCGGGTGAACTTGAACCAGCCCATCTGGATCACGTCCGAGAGGGTGATTGCGGCGAACAGTCCGCCCAACACGACCAGCAGCAGTTCGGTGTGCGTAAAGATCGCCAGCCCGGCCATCAGGCCGCCGAGGGCGAGCGAACCGGTGTCCCCCATGAAGATCTGCGCCGGCGAGGCGTTCCACCACAGGAATCCGAAGCAGGCCGCCATCGCCGCCGCGGCAACGATCGCAACGTCGAGCGGGTCACGGACCGGGTAGCACGCCACGCCGGTCAGTAGGTTGCCGTGGATGTCGACGGCCGGACACGTACTGCGGTACTGCAGGAACGAGATCAGCGTAAACGCCCCGAACACCATCGCTGAGGCACCGGCCGCCAGCCCATCCAACCCGTCGGTGAGGTTCACCGAGTTGGAGGTCGCCGAGATGATCAGGTACGCCAGCAGCACGAACCCGATCGACCCGACACTGATCGCCGGGATGTCCCGGACGAAGGACAGGTGCCGGGACGCGGGCGTGATGCCGAGCCTACTGTGGAACATGAGTGCCAGAACCCCGAACGCTACTGCGACGACCAACTGACCGCCGAACTTCGCGCGGGCCCGCAGGCCGAGGTTGCGCTGCCGACGGAGCTTGATGAGATCGTCCAGGAAGCCGACGGCACCCAGCCCGACCATGAGCATCAACAGCAGCAGGCCAGATGCGCTCGGACCGGCACCGCCGCGAATCGCGATGATGACGTGGGCGACGGCGTAGGCGAACACCGTCGAGCCGATGATCGCGACACCACCCATCGTGGGCGTACCCCGCTTGACCAGGTGTGTCTGCGGGCC
>JBDTDN010000292.1:0-6520 GCA_039923055.1 Jatrophihabitantaceae bacterium | reverse complement strand
GACTCGGTTCCGGCATCGAACCTCAGATGACCGCCGTCCAGATCCAACTCTCTCAGACGGTGCCCGAAGTGCAACTTGACGCCGGGGGTCTTCTCGGCGGCGTCGAGCAGTGAATGGTTCAGTTCCGCGCGGCTGATCGAGTTGATCGCCCGGATGCCATCGGCGCTGTACGGGCGAAAGCTTTGGGTACCGGCCACCGGGTGGACCATCCGACCGTGCATGGGCAGCGCCTGGCCAAGCGACTGCTCGCGCAGCCCGACCCGTTCCAGCGCGTCCAGCCCGCGCGCCGAGATGGCCAGGTTGATCGATCGGCCCCGCTCGGCACCGGTGAGCCGCGGGTCCTCGCGTCGCTCATAGACGTCCACCTCGATGCCGCGACGGCCGAGCAGCGTGGCCAGCAGACAGCCGGCGAGTCCTGCACCGACGACCGCCACCGTCTGGTCGGCGGGCTCAGCCATGTCCGGCCAGCACCTCGGCCAGCGCGGTGGCCGCCCGCCAGCAGTCGTGGAACGTGCAGTACATGGGGGCGGGTGCGAGGCGGATCACGTCCGGTTGGCGGGCATCGGCGAAGACGCCGTGCCGGTGCCGCAGTTGGTCACTGACGGCCCCGGCCTCGATTCCGCGGATACGCACCGACAACTGTGCGCCGCGACGCTCGGGCTGACGCGGGGTGATGATCTCGACCGGGAGGCCGGCGCAGATCTGATCCACCAGCGCTTCCAGGTACGCGGTGAGACGGACGCTCTTGGCGCGCAGGGCATCCAGGCCCACCTCGTCGAACATCTGCATGGATGCCAGCACGGGTGCTAGCGCAAGGATCGGCGGGTTCGACAACTGCCAGGAGTCGGCGGTATCGACCGCGGTGACCTCTGCCGCCATTTGGAAGCGGGTCCCCGGATCGGTGGACCACCAGCCGGCGAACTTCGGTAGCGTCCGGTCAGCGAGGTGCTTGCTGTGAACGAACGCACCGGCCAGCGAGCCCGGCCCGCTGTTGAGGTATTTGTAGGAGCACCAGGCGGCCCAGTCGACGTCCCAATCGTGCAGTTGCAGCGGGACGTTTCCGGCGGCGTGCGCGAGGTCCCAGCCGACGATCGCCCCGGCGGCGTGCCCGGCAGCAGTGATCGCCTCGATGTCGAGGAACTCACCGCTGTAATAGTTCACCGCGCCGAGCAGCACCAGCGCGACGTTCTCCCCTTGGGTAGCCAGAAATTGCACGACATCCTCGCTGCGCAACGCCGCCTCACCTGGGCGCGCCTTCAACCGGATGATCGCGGTCTCGGGGTCGTAGCCGTGGAACGCCGCCTGGCTGCGGACGGCATAACTGTCCGACGGGAACGTGTTGTCCTCGATGACGATGGCGTACCGCTGCGCCGTCGGCCGGTAGAAGCTGACCATCATCAGGTGCAGGTTGACGGTCAGTGAGTTCATCACGACAACTTCCGCCGGTTGCGCGCCAACCAGTCGGGCGGCCGGTTCACGCAACAATTCGTGATAGCTCACCCAGGGGCGTTCGGCCTCGACGTGCCCCTCGACGCCGAGCCGAGCCCAGTCGTCCAGTTCGGCGGCAAGATGCTCGCGTAGCCGTTTGGGCTGCAGACCAAGGGAGTTCCCGGCGAAGTACGCGGCATCGGGGTGGCCCCCGGATGGGTCCGGCGGGATGTGGAACTGCCCGCGCAGAGTGGGCAACGGGTCCGTGCGGTCGAGTTCGACCGCCGCCGCCTCATCCGGGCTCGACACTCGCCCGCCGGCGGGGTCGCGACTGATCAGGTCCATGTCGGCACCGTGGTCTCCAATCCGAGGAACGTCTCGGCATTGCCGCGCAGGATCTGCCGCCGCGTCGCCTCGTCCAGGAACCCAGCATGACGTACCAGCCCGCCGGCCGGCCGCTCCCCCAGCGGGTACGGGTAGTCGCTGCCCACCATCACCTGATCGGCACCGACGGTGTCCACGAGCAGTCGGAGCGGCCGCTCGTCGAAGACGACCGAGTCAACACTGAACCGTCCGAGGTAGTGCGACGGCGGGTACTGCGAGGTGCCGATGACGTCGTTGCGTTCGCGCCAGGCGTTGTCCATTCGTCCTACCCAGAACGCGAACGAACCGCCGCCGTGCGCAAAGCAGATCCGCAGATCCGCGCCGATCCTGTCGAACACACCGCCGAGAATCATCGCCAGGATCGACAGATGCGTCTCAGCTGGCATGCCCGCGAGCCACTGCGCCATCCACCGGTCCAGGCGGGGTGAGTTGGGCAGGTCCCACGGGTGCACGAACACCGGCGCGCCGAGCGAGGCAGCGTGCTGCAGGAATGTCACGATGCCCTCATCGTCCAGGTCACGATCACCGACGTGGTTGCCGATCTCGACACCGACGTGGCCTGCGTCCAGACAGCGTTCCAGTTCGGCGCAGGCGGCGTCGGTGTCCTGCAGCGGCACTTGGCAGAACGGGATCAGCCGACCACCGGCGGGCGCGCAGATCTCCAGCGCCAGGTCGTTGAAGATACGCGCGATCCCGGTGGCCTGTTTCGCGTCGTGGGCGTAGGAGAAGAACACCGGCGTAGGCGAGAGCACCTGGGCCTGCACACCGTCGGCATCCATGTCCGCCAGCCGCACGTTGGCGTTCCAGCAGTCGCTCTGGACGCGGCGGAACTCCTGCGATCCGAGCATGATCATCGCCTCGGTTTCGGTCTCCAGCCGGAACGATGGCAGCGGCGGACCGGCACCGTTGCCGAGTTCGGGCCAGCCCTTCGGGACGTAGTGGGTGTGGACGTCGATCAGCTGCTCCATGGGCGCGATCAGCCCCTACCCGGATGGACGTGGCCGCACTGCGCGCACACCCGTGCCTGTTCGTCGTTGTAGAACGCGGTGAAGACCGGCGGCAGATCCGCGACGATGTCACGCACCTGCAACTGGACCTCGTGCACGAGCGCGTTGCAGTTGGGGCAGTACCACTGGAATTTCTCCAGCGTGCCCAGCTCGCGGATCCGTTCGATGACCAGGCCGACCGAGCCCACTTCCGGCCGCTGCGGAGAGTGCGGTGTGTTCCCCGGCAACAGCCACGTTTCGCCAGCGTGGATGTCGACCCGATCCGGCTTGCCGTCGATCATCAGGTCGACGTGGATGTTGCCCTCCAGCTGGTAGAACCACTCTTCGTACGGGTCGACGTGGAAGTCGGTACGCGCGTTCGGTCCGCCGACGATCTGCACGATGAAGTCGTTGCCGACGGCCATCGTCTTGTTGCCGACCGGCGGCTGCAACAGGTGGCGGTTCTGTTCGATCCACTGCGCGAAATCGATCGGCTGGTTGATCATGACATAGCCTCCTGTGCCTCCTGAGGGATGTGGGCGACGGCCTGGATCTCGATGAGCAGGTGCGGATGCGGCAGTTGGTGGACGGCGACCGTGGTCCGGGTTGGGCCGGTCTGGTCGAAATACTCGGCGTAGACGTCGTTGTAGCCACCGAAGTCGTTCATGTTGACCAGGTATGTAGTGAGTTGGACGAGGTCACTCAGGTCGGCGCCCACCTCGCGCAGGATGTCGCGGATGTTCTCGATCACGGCACGGGTCTGTTCGCGGATGTCCAGCGCCGTCGTGCCGAGTTCGTCGACGGACGCCCCCGCGATCGAGTTGTCCGGCCGCCGCGACGACGTGCCGGAGACGTAGGCGAACCCACCGGCGACCTTCACGTGCGGGAACCGTCCGCGCGGTGCGGCCTTGCCCGGCACGACCTTCGCCCTCATCCGGCGCCCCTGACGGTGACGGTGCCGAGACCGGCAATACGCGCCTGAACGGTGGACGGTCCGAACGGTGCCGCTGCGGTCGCCGCCCCGGCCAGGACGATCTGCCCTGCGGACAAGGCGAATCCGTACTTGCGGGCCATCGGGACAAGTGCCCGCAGCGCGTACGCCGGGTGGCCCAGGATGTCGGCGCTGGAGCCGATCTCGACGACCGAACCGTCCACGACCAGTTCGACGTCCCACACCGGTAGCTCATCTACGGTCCTCGGCACGTCCTGCCACTCGCCGACCACGAACGCCGCCGCCGACGTGTTGTCCGCGACGACGTCCGGCAGGCTGAACCGGAAGTCGCGGTAGCGCGAGTCGATGATCTCCAGGGCGGGCGCGACGGCGTCCACGCAGCGCAGGATGTCCACCTCGGGGTCGTCCACGTCGACGTCGTCCGACAGCCGAAACGCCACCTCCGGTTCGATACGCGGGTGAATGAACCGAGCCAAGTCCACCGCGCCGTCGGCCACCACCTGCATGGCGTCGGTGAGTTGCCCGACGATGATCTCCGCCACGCCCATCTGCGCCATCTTCGCCTTGCTCGTAAAGCCCAACTTGGTTCCGATCAACCGCTCACCACGGGCGAAGCGTCGCGAGAGCACGTCGTGCTGAAGCTCGTACGCGTGCGCGAGTTCCATACCCGGGGCGAGCTGATCCATCGCCGTCACCGACAGTTGCGCATTGTCGAGCGCACCGGCAATCTCATACGTCACGGTGTTGTCCGATCCTCGTGCAGGCGGCTCACAGTTGCACACAGATGTTGGTCGGTTCGGTATAGAAGTCAAGGGAGTGCTCGCCGCCCTCCCGGCCGATGCCGGACAGCCCGACACCGCCGAACGGTGAGCGCAGATCCCGCAGGAACCACGTGTTCACCCACGACATGCCGACGTTCATCCGTTGCGCAACACGGTGGCCTCGAGACAGGTTCGTCGTCCAGATCGAGGACGCGAGCCCGTACTCGGTGTCGTTGGCAAGGGCGATCGCCTCGTCCTCGGTGTCGAAGGGGACGAGCGCGGCGACCGGTCCGAAGATCTCCTCACGAAGCGGTCGGTCGGCGTTGCTCAGACCCGTCCAGAGCGTCGGCTCGATCCAGGACCCACCGTCCAACGCGGCGCCCAACGACGGAATCCCGCCACCGACAAGGGTCTTCGCGCCCGCTTGCTCGGCGAGTCGGTAGTAGCTCAACACCTTCTCCCTGTGTTCGTGGGAGATCAGTGGGCCGGTGGTCGTCGTGGCATCGGCCGGTCGGCCCAGCCGCAATGCCTGCGCCCGTTCGACCAGTCCTGCCGCGATCTCGTCGAAGACCGGTCGTTGCACGTAGACGCGCTCGGTGCACAGGCACACCTGCCCGGTGTTGGCGAAGACCGACTTGGTCAGCCCGGCGAGGGTGTCGTCAAGGTCGGCATCTGCGAAGACGATGGCCGCGTTCTTGCCGCCGAGTTCGAAGGACACCGGGCGGACCCGAGGTGCCACGGCCCGCATGATCCCCGATCCGGTCGCCGACGAACCGGTGAACGTAACGCCGTCGATGCCCGGATGCTCGGTGAGGAACTGCCCCGCCGAGTTCGGCCCAAAGCCGTGCACGACGTTGTATACGCCGGCCGGTACGCCCACCTCGTCAAGTACCTCAGCCAGCAACGTCGCGGTCGATGGGGTTTGTTCGCTCGGCTTGACGACCACGGTGTTGCCGCACGCGAGCGCCGGCGCGACCTTCCAGGTCAGCAGCAGCAACGGCAGGTTCCACGGCACGATGACCGCGACGACGCCGAGCGGCTTGCGTACGGCGTAATTCAGCGCCTGCCTGCCACCGGGTAGCTCGGTCATGAACGACGGTTGGCCGGCGGCCGCGACGGTATCGGCGAAGGAGCGAAAGTTTGCCACTGCGCGAACCACGTCCAGTTCACGGGCCTGAGCGAGCGGCTTGCCGGTGTCAGCGCTCTCGGCGAGGACGAACTCTTCGAAGCGCTGCTCGATCCGGTCCGCGATCTTGCGAAGCAACGCACATCGCTGCCCAACAGTCGTGGCACCCCAGGCTCCGTCAAGTGCCGAACGCGCGGCCCGGACCGCCCGGTCCACGAGCGCAGCATCGGCCTCGTCAACGCGTGCGATAACGCTGCCGTCGACCGGACTGAGCTTGTCCCACGCCCTCAGGTCGCCGGACTCGACGAACTCGCCGCCGACGAAGTTTCGAACTGCGCAGATCGCCATACCGTTCAGCCTCTCGCATTGCGCCATACCAATCCAATACCGATCTGGGTTCCTTCCATGCTCAATAGGCATACCGTGATGGGATGGATATTCCCCGACTGCTGGATGGCCGCCTGAAGCTGCGCCACCTCGTCTTGGTAGACGCCCTGACCGAGCACGGCACGCTGGTGGCCGCGGCGACGCAACTACGGGTGACCCAGCCCGTGCTCACCCGCGCCCTGCAGGAAGTCGAGCAGATCCTCGGCGTCCCCCTGTACGACCGTGGACCGCGCGGCGTGCGGCCGACGATCTACGGCACCGCGTTCACCGAGCACGCCCGTAGCGTGCTGGCCCAGCTCACCCAGGCCGGCCGTCATGTCGCCGAACTCGCGGACGCGGGGCTCGGGACGGTCACCGTCGGCACCCATCTCGCCGGCTCCAACCTGCTACTGCCCCGCGCGATCGCCCGGATGAAACGCGAACGACCACATGTCACGGTCATCATTCACGAGGCGACCCCCGAGGCACTGCTGACCGACCTGGAGGCCGGCCGCGT
>JBDTDN010000291.1:0-3758 GCA_039923055.1 Jatrophihabitantaceae bacterium | reverse complement strand
AGGCAGGAACGGGCAGTTCAGTCGTAGGTCCGGTTTGCGACAGCGGTCGGCCACGGCGCCTGATCGACAGATTGCCTCCGCCAACATAGTCAGAGCGGCCGTTCGTAAGAGGCATCCGTCCAGCAATGGGGCCGGGTGGGCACGCGACCGGCAGCAGGCTCGGGCCGGAAGACCCTAACCCCGATTTTCGCCCGCAACCGAACATCGCCGATAATGTACATTATGTCAATTTGAGGAACACGTCGCGGCGACCTGTACGCGCGAGCAGCAGGCTGGCGGCCGGAAGATCACCGCCCTTCGTCAGTTCAGCAGGTTCTGAACGGCGACTTTCAGGTCGGCCATGGCGGCCAGGTAGAAGCGCGGCCCGTAGGACACCCGTGCCACGCCCAGGTCCCGGAGGGTGGCCAGGTCCAGTTGTTCGCCGGGATTCCCGTTGACCGGGCAGCCAAGTTCGGTGACAAGGGTGGCGATGTCGCTCCGAGCGCCGACACCGATCGGGTAGATGCAGTCGGCGCCTGCGTCCCGGTAGAGCCGACCCCGCCGGATCGCTTCGGGTACCCGTTCCGGTTCCGCTATCGCGCTGGTGTGCAGGAACGAGTCGACGCGGGCGTTGATGACGATCGGGACCCCGGCGTCGTCCGCGGCCGAACGGACGGCTGCGAGAAATTGGGCCTGTGCGCCGGCCTCGACCAGACCACCGGCCCGGTGGTCGGTGTCCTCCAGGTTGCAGCCGACCGCACCGATCTCCAACAGCCGGTCCACCAACTCGCGCGGCGCCATGCCGTACCCCGCCTCGGCATCCACTGTGACCGGCACCGCCACCGCCCCGGCGACTCGGCCGGCCGCTGCGAACATCCGCTGCCACGGCGCACCTTCCCCGTCGGGGTAACCGAGCATCGCAGAGATGGCAGCGCTGGCCGTGGCCACCACGGGAAACCCCGCTTCGGTAACGATCTTCGCGCTGGCCGCGTCCCATGCATTGGGGAG
This sequence comes from Jatrophihabitantaceae bacterium, assembly GCA_039923055.1. Taxonomy (GTDB): domain Bacteria; phylum Actinomycetota; class Actinomycetes; order Mycobacteriales; family Jatrophihabitantaceae; genus DASXYU01. Next base: position 2,771 of record JBDTDN010000291.1, on the reverse strand, counting down.
CACGAGCATCTCGCCGGCGTGCAGTTCGCGTAGCCGCTCCGCACGAGCCTTCAGGTCGGTCCCATCAACGCTCATCGACTTGCTCCAGGTCTGCTCACGACGGTTGCGGGTTGAGACCGGCGGCAGCCGGCGCGGTCCGGGGCCAGGGGCGCTGCTGCTCCAGTTGTGCCGCAACCGAGAGCAGCAGCGCCTCAGAGCCAGGCCTGCCGACCAACTGCACCGACAGTGGCTGACCCGTCGGATCAAGCCCGGCCGGCACCACCATCGCCGGCCACCCCGCCAGATTCCACGGTGCTGCGAACGGTGCGTACCGTGCATTGGCCCACACGTTCGCCAGCCAGCCCCGCTCGCTCCACGCGATTGACCGAATCGGCGGCTGAGCCAGTGCCGGGGTGAGCAGGACGTCGATGTCGGCGAAGAACCGCTCCGCCCGTCGGCGCCACTTCGTACGTCCCTGCTCCCGCGGTAATCCCAGTCGCAGTACGACGCGCCCGAGCGCGGCGTGCCGTCGAGTCCGCGTAGCCATCTTCGATCTGTCGGCGAGCAGTTGGGCATCCAGCTCAGTACCTGCCAGCCATCGAACAATCTCTGAGATGGAAAGCAATTGTCCATATTTGGGCGTGGCATCGCGGACATCATGCCCAGCGCTACGCAGCAGCTCACCGCTCCCCCGGGCCGCCTCGGCCCAGTGCCGGTTCACTGGGGTTCCAGGCATCGGTGCCTTCGTGGAGACTGCGACCCGCAACCTGCCGGGCACCGTCACCGTTGCCAACTCCGCACGGTCGGCCAGCACCGACAGCAGCAGCGCACAGTCGCCGACCGTGGTAGCCAAAGCGCCGTTCTCGGCCATACCGAACCACGATCCGTTGCCCAGTTCCGCAGGCACGACACCGGACCCCGGCTTGATGCCGACCAGACCGCAACACGCGGCGGGGATGCGCACCGACCCCATCCCGTCGTTACCGTGCGCGATCGCCACCATCCCTGCAGCAACAGCAGCCGCCGCGCCACCGGAGGAACCGCCCGGAGTACGCGACAGGTCCCACGGATTGCGCGTGATCCCGAAGCTGGAATCGGTCGCACCGAAGACGCACAGTTCCGGGACCGCCGTGATCCCGACGATGACGGCACCGGCCGCACGCAGCCGCTCCACAACCGGATGATCACGCGGCTGCGGACTGGGATCACTGCCCGCCGACCCATCGCGCATCGACTCCCCCGCCACGGGGACGTTGTCCTTGATCGGGACGGGCACCCCCGCCAACACCAGTTCGGACCGGTCTGCTCGTACATCCACCTCGTCGGCCTCACGCAGTGCAGCAGCCGTCCGGACCGTTCGAAAGGCGCCGATAGCTGAGTCGGCGGCTTGGATCCGGGCCAAGGCTGCCTCGGTGGCCGCCCGTGCCGTCATCGAGCCGTCCCGGACTGCGGAGGCGATCTCGACAGCGGTCGGCATCACTGGCCCCACTGCCCGAACGGCACGTCCTTCGTCGGGAGGTCGCCCTGAAACGCCTGCGCAACGACGTCGTTCTGGACGTCGATCACCAGCAAGGCAGTGTGGGGTCGGTCTTGCAGCGTCGTCATCAACCACTCCTTCGCTGGATGGATGCGTCCTCGGCCGGGCAATCGAATTTGCCGTCAGGGCGCACGGCATGAGTTCAAATCTAGTCCGTGTCAGGCTCTACGCTCAGGCTGTGCTGCACATCGTCTTCGTCGAACCGGTCATCCCGCCCAACACCGGTAACGCGATCCGACTGTCCGCGGTCACCGGCACCCACCTGCACCTGGTCGAGCCGCTCGGCTTCGAACTGACCGACGCGCACCTGCGGCGGGCCGGATTGGACTACCACGATTTGGCCACGGTAAGTGTGCACCCGAATCTCGATGACCTTTGGGTCGGCGTCCTACCCGCACGCGTGTTCGCCTTCACCTCCCGCGGAAGGACCTCGTACGCCGACATCGCCTATCAGGACGGCGACGTGCTGATGTTCGGCACCGAACCAACCGGTCTGACCGATGCCGTCCTCGCCGATCCGAACGTGACGGACCTGGTGCGGATCCCGATGCTGCCCGGACGCCGCTCCCTGAACCTGTCGAACTCGGCGGCGATCGTGACCTACGAGGCATGGCGCCAACTCGGGTTCACTGGCATGGCAGGCTGAGGACGTGCGAATTGCTACGTGGAACATCAATTCCGTCGGCGCCCGGCTCCCCCGGCTACTCGACTGGCTCGGCACCGCGAAGCCGGACGTGCTCTGCCTGCAGGAACTCAAGTGCGCCGCTGACGATTTCCCCACTGACGAGGTCGGTGCGCTCGGGTACGCGGTGGCGGCACACGGCACCGGGCGCTGGAACGGCGTCGCGATCTTGTCGAGGATCGGACTGGACGACGTTCGGCGCGGGCTGCTGGATGAGCCCGGCTACCAGGCTGAGGACTCGATGCTGGCAGTCACCGAGCCACGTGCAATCGGTGCGACCTGTGGCGGCGTTCGTCTCTGGTCGCTCTATGTTCCGAACGGGCGCGCGGTCGATCACCCGCATTACACCTACAAGCTGCAATGGCTTGAGGCGCTGCGGGCCACCGTCCTCGACGAACTGGATCCGACCCGTCCGTTCGCGCTGCTCGGTGACTTCAACATCGCGCCGACGGACCAGGACGTCTGGGACATCAGCAAGTTCACCGAGAGCACGCACGTGACCGCTCCGGAACGGGCCGCACTCGCGGCCCTGCGCGAGGCGGGGCTGACCGATGTCTATCCCCGACCGCTGAA
>JBDTDN010000290.1:0-2752 GCA_039923055.1 Jatrophihabitantaceae bacterium | reverse complement strand
AGCACGCGCTCGATCTGGACGTCAGGGAATTGCTCCTGAGCCCCGGCGAGTTGCTGGGCAAGCAGGCGGCGATAGTCCTCGACTACCTTCTGCCAATTGGTCAGCACGTTGAGCATCTGCGCATCGGCGTCCAGGAACACATCCGACCACGCAAGGACCGTCACCAGCGGAACCCGCCGCCAGGACGCCTGCAACAGTGCGAACTCGAGCGCGCCGGTGCTGACCGTCGAGCCGTCGAGACCGACGACGACGGGTGCGGAGAGCGCCACGTTCTGTGTCGGACGCCAGATGATCACCGGGCACTTGCTGTGTGCGGCCACCGTCCACGCAGTGGAATCCGGAGCGGACCAGTCGCCCGTCAGTCCGTCCGCAGCGATGACGATCTGGCCGGCCTGGCCTGATGCGGCGATCAGCCCTGCCGCGGCCGGTCCGGGAGCGGCCCGGGTGACGATCCGAACGCCGGGAGCGTGCTCGGCCGCCGCAGCAGACACCTGCTGCAGCAAGACAGAAGCGCCGTCAGCCTCGCGGTCGCTGCCGGCCGCACCAAACGTCACCAGATGCAATTCGGTGCCGCGACGACTGCATTCCTCAGCCGCCCACAAGACCGCCGGCGCTGCCGCCTGGGTGTGGACCAAGACCACGACTGGGCCGGTCGGCGGCATCCCGCTCGTCACGTCCAGATCCGTTGGCTGGGCCGGCGCACGGGCCGGTACCGATCAAGCATCTGCCGATTCATTTCTGTCCGCCTTCGTCGTCGTAGGTCGATATTCTGCCGTCGCCATGCTGGAGCGACTGCCTGGTAGGGGAGTGTCCTGGGCTCCGAACCTTTCGTAAAGGTCCAATACGGCTTGCCCTCGGAACGCCTTCACCGATCCGGTGACCCGTGCTGCGCAGTCATTCTCTGCCGCCGCGAGCAACGACCCGAGAACGCGATCCTGCAGGGCACCGACCGCCCACCGGGAGAAGTCACCGCGAAGCGCGTGGTAGACGATCGATTCGTCGGGAACCGAGTCCAATCCTGCGACGAGGTCGGTGACGCTGGCAGCCTCCGCCACCGCACGACCGGACGGGTCGCGGAATTGAAAGCGAAGGCGTTCGGGCAAGGCGATCTGGCGATACTTGTTGCGGTGCCGAACGTGCGTGGTGCTTTTGGGATCAGGGGTGAACAACAAATCCGGGCGCCCGGCTGCGCGCATCATCGCCGACGGTGGAACGCCCGTCTGCGCATCCGGGCCCGCACCTAACGCCGTCAGGGTGACATCCACTGTGGTCTTCGCTGCGGTGCACAACAGCTCCGGTCGGTAGGTGACGTAGCAGTAGCCGCCGTTGTTCGGCCGAAAAATGTGGGCCAGAGTGCCGTTCTCGCCGAGCACGCCATGGGCCTCGTCGATGACGATCCAGTGCGGCAACCCGCGGCTACCGCGCAGCGATTCCACTCCCGCGGAGATCTGTTCCAGGTAGGGCAGGACCAGCTCCGGATCGACCCCGGACAGGTCCAGCACCACCGACAGGCTCTGATCGCGCAGCATCTGCAGCAGCTCGTCGGCAGAGGGAGCGTGCGCTGCGTCGACAACGATCGTCTGGGGAAGGGCCGCCAGCGCGGAGTGCTCGCCTTCCGGGTCGACGACCAGCACGATGTACCCGGCGCCGATCCACTGCTCGGCCAGCAGGCCGGTCAGGTGCGATTTGCCGGCGCCGCTCTCGCCGGCAATGAGGATTCCGGCCTGGGCACCTGGCACCGACACGACAGTTCCGTCCGCGGTCCGGCCAATCCGCAGGTCGCGCCGGCCGGATCGAACCGGCTGAGTACCGGAGATCACCGGGCCGCGCAAGAAGTCCGCCAGACTCTGGCCGGGTTGGTCAGTGAGGTCGACGTCCGCGATCCGCCGCACCGAGTCGACCGACCCGGCAGCTGCGACGCCGATCTGCGCGGCCGTCAGCATGGACAGATCGTTCTCGGCGTCGCCGATGGCTACCGTGTTGTGCGCCGATATTCGCAGCTCGGCCAGCGCGGCCAGCATGCCGGTGGCCTTGGACGCCCCGGCAGGTAGGACCATCAGTTCGCTGCGATTGTGCACCACCTGGGCGTCCAGTCCGCGCTCGGCGATGGCGTCCAGCACGGCCGCGGCGTCGGATGCGTGGCATGCCAGGATGCCCGATCCTTCACGCAAGCTCACCCCGCGGGTGCGCAGGTTCTGCGCCAGACACGGATCGACTGCGGCCAGGACCGTACGATGGTCGGCGATGCCCAGCACTGTGCCGTTCTCCAACGCCACCGCCTGGAAATGCCCCATCAGGTCGGGGAAGTCGCGACGGAGCTCGGACTCGATGCGACCGGTTACCAGCAGTGTTGCGGTACCGGCCGCGCGGCAATCGTCGAGGGCCGCCAAGGCGTCACGGTCCAATTCTGCGCCGTGCGCGATGGTGCCATCAAGGTCCACCGCCACCGCCTGAACGAACCCCGCCATGGAATCTCGTGCTCCTTCCGGTCAGCTGGTGCTTCGCCGGCGATGCCGTCCCTGCCATGGTCCTGCTGTCGGCGCATCGGAGGTAAGGGCCGATGGTCCTCATTCCAGCGCGAGAGCATTGCGGTGCCGCACGGTTGTCAAGTGAGTGACACCTCAAGACTTGCCCGGCGGTGGAGCGAGATCCGCAGGAAAAAGCCGCCCCCCCGGGCGCGCCATTGGCCGCCGAGCCTAGATACCGGGCAGGGTCCGGATGCCGGGATCAGCGGCTGCCTTCGCCTCGGACG
>JBDTDN010000289.1:0-3478 GCA_039923055.1 Jatrophihabitantaceae bacterium | reverse complement strand
TGGCTACTGTGTTCGCTGCAATTGGTCCTGTGCGATGCACAAAACCAGAGTGAACAGGGGACTGAGGTAGCCGGACGTGACTGGTGATGTCTATGGTTCAGAACTTCTTGGCGCGTTTAGGCCACCGTCTGGAGCCAGCCTGCAATCGATAGGCTGGCGAGATGCGCTGCGGCGGCGCGGGACAGGAGCGGATCTCGCGTGATTCAGCTGACGCCGCCCGCTGCTGATCCGGACCGTCCGCGGCAATCCGTGTGCGCTGTGTTGGTCACCTTTCGTCCCGAGACCCAGGCCCTGTGCGCGGCGGTCGGCGCTGTTCGTCAGCAGGTCGACCGCGTGGTCGTCGTCGACAACGCCTCGTCGGGTATCGATAGTGCGGTCGCAGACCAAGATGTGGTGCTGCTGCGGCAACCCTCGAACATTGGGCTGGCCGGCGCGCAGAACATCGGCATCGACTGGGCGCGCGAGAACGGCCACACCCACGTGCTGATTCTCGACCAGGACAGCGTTCCGGCGCCGGACATGGTGTCCGAACTACTGTCGGCGCTCGCGAGGCTGAACGTTGATCGTCGCGTCGCCGCCGTGGGTCCACGCTTTCGGGATGCCCGCGAAGATCACGATGCGCCGTTCATCAAGGTCGCGTTCCCTATGAGTACGAAGCTGCGGTGCGATGCGACCAACCCCGACGTCGAGTGCGATTTTCTGATCAGCTCGGGCGCACTGATCCCACTGGCCGTGCTCGACGACGTCGGCGGTATGGACGACAGGCTGTTCATCGACAACGTGGACATGGAGTGGAGTTTTCGCGTCCGCGCCCGGGGCTATGCGCTGTATGGAGTCTGCCGGGCGCGGATGGAGCATCGGCTCGGCGACGCACGGCAGTCGGTGCTCGGCGGACGGGCGACGGTCGTCACCCACGGCCCGGTTCGGCTCTACTACATCATGCGTAATCGGCTCACGCTCTACCGTTTGCCGCACACCCCCCGAGTCTGGATCGCGCAGGACCTACCGAGGGTCCTGGCCAAATTTTTGATCTTCGCCGTGCTCGTGGGGCCGCAAGGACGTAACGTTCGATACATGATGCGCGGCCTGCGCGACGGGGCCGCCGGACGACTGGGCCCGTGCCCGCTAAAGGAGCATTGATGGCCGAGTCTGTCGCCGCTGTCGCCGTCACCTATTCACCTGGTGATTCGCTGCGGGCATTCCTCGACTCGCTGGCGGCGGCGACGAACTTGCCGCTGGACATCGTGCTGGCCGACAACGGCTCGACGGACGGATCGGTCCAACTTGCGGCGCAGCGACCGGATGTCCGACTGGTGGAGACGGGAGGAAATCTGGGCTACGGCGGCGCTGCGAACGTGGGCGTGCGCGCAACCACAGCCGAATTCGTCGTCGTCGCGAACCCGGATGTCATCTGGGAGCCGGGTTCGCTTGACCGACTGCTCGCCGCGGCGCTGCGCTGGCCGAAGGGGGCCGCGTTCGGCCCGCTCATCCATACGCCGGAGGCCGAGATTTACCCGTCGGCGCGGGCCGTCCCGTCCCTTGGTCGCGGCATCGGCCACGCACTGTGCGGCTGGTGGTGGCCGACGAACCCCTGGACGGCGGCATATCGGGTCGAACGCGACAAGCCTGCCGAACGAACCGCCGGCTGGCTTTCCGGCGCGTGCATGCTGTTGCGGCGCGACGCCTTCGACGCGGTAGGGGGGTTCGATGCGGAGTACTTCATGTACTTCGAAGACCTCGATCTGGGCGACCGCTTCGGTCGGGCGGGCTGGCAGAACGTCTACGTCCCGTCGGCGGTCGTCACGCACACCGGCGGGCATGCGACATCGCGGGACGCGGCTCGGATGGCAGCCGAACACCACCGCAGCGCCTGGCGTTATCTGTCGCGCCGGTATCCGGGATGGCGATGGTGGCCGGTCCGTATCGTGCTGCGAACCGGACTCGGCACGCGGTCGATGATGGCGCGGATGTGGCCACGTATCGCTGCCGGTGCGCAGGGTCAACAACATGGCTGACGTGCGGTGGCACGCTCCACACGACGATGCGAGGGAGCGATGAACTCGACAGATGCGGTGATCCTGGTGGGCGGGATGGGCACCAGGTTGCGCCCGCTGACGTTATCGGCACCCAAGCCGATGCTGCCGACCGCGGGCGTGCCGTTCCTGACACACCTGATCACCCGGATCCGGGACGCCGGCATCGAGCACATCCTGCTCGGAACCTCATATCGTGCCGAGGTGTTCGAGTCCTACTTCGGTGATGGTTCTGCGTTCGGCGTCGACCTCGAGTACGTCCTGGAGACCTCGCCGCTCGGGACCGGCGGCGGCATCCGCAACGTCGCTTCGCACTTACGCGGCGACAACGTGATGATCTTCAATGGCGACGTGCTGTCCGGCGTCGATCTGCGCGCGCTGCTGCACACGCACACGTCTACCGGCGCCGACGTCACCCTCTACCTGACCAAGGTCGAGGACCCTCGCGCCTTCGGCTGCGTCCCGACCGATGCGGACGGACGGGTGACGGCCTTTCTGGAGAAGGACCCGGACCCGGTCACCGACCAGATCAACGCCGGCACGTACGTGTTCACCCGGGCGGTGGTCGATTCCATCCCCGCCGGGCGCCCGGTGTCGGTCGAGCGGGAGACGTTTCCCGGATTGCTGGCCGCGGGCAAGTACATCGCCGGGCACGTGGACTCGACCTACTGGCGCGATCTGGGCCGACCGTCAGACTTCGTGGCCGGTTCGGCCGACCTGGTTCTCGGGCTGGCACCGTCGCCAGCGGTTCCTGGAGTGACAGGGCCTTCGCTGGTGCTGCCGGGTGCGGTCGTGGACGCGTCGGCCGTGCTGTCCGGCGGGACGACCGTCGGGGCGGGCTGCGTGGTCGGGGCGGGCACTGTCGTGGACGGCTCGGTGCTGTTCGACGGCGCAAGGATTGGCGACGGTGCGGTGGTTCGTCGCTCGGTGGTGGGGCAGTCGGCCACGATCGGTGCCGGTGCAGTGCTCGAGGACGCGGTGATCGGCGACCGCGCGCAGATCGGCGCCCGCGTGGAGTTGCTGGCCGGGGCGCGGGTGTGGCCGGACATGGTGCTGGCCGACGGTGCCGTACGGTTCTCCTCCGACCTGTGAGCCCTTGAAGCGGCTGATCCCGATGGAGCGAGAGTGGGATGGCGGCCGCCCGGTCGACGTGATCGGAACGCTGGGTGTGCTGCGACGCGGCACGGGCGATCCGGCGCACCGCGTTGACTCCCCCACGGATGAGGATGAGGGTCCCCCCACGGATGAGGATGGGGGTCCCCCCACGGATAAGGGAGTAGCCCGTGGGGGAGTAGCCCGTGGGGGAGGGACGTTCTGGTGGGCCCGTGCGACACCCGCTGGTGCCGGGACGCTGGCGCTGAGCGCGTTCGGTTCGCTGGTGACCACGCGGGCCTGGGGTGCAGGGGCGCCGTGGCTACTGGACCGGGCCCCGCTGCTGCTGGGCG
>JBDTDN010000288.1:0-5811 GCA_039923055.1 Jatrophihabitantaceae bacterium | reverse complement strand
CCTTAGTGGCCCGCAGTAGAGCACACTGGGGGGGTGACACGCGACCGCTTCAGCATCATCACCGACGGCTTACCCAGCCAACTTCCGGACATCGATCCTGACGAAACCCGTGAGTGGATCGAATCGTTCGACGCAGCCATTGACGCCGATGGCCGCCAGCGCGCCCGCTTCCTGATCCTCAAGTTGCTCGAACGAGCCCGCGAGCGTCAGGTCGGCGTCCCGGCGCTGCGAAGTACCGACTACATCAACACGATCCCGCCCGAGCGCGAGCCATGGTTCCCGGGCGATGAGGACATCGAGCGGCGCATCCGCGCCTACATCCGGTGGAACGCCGCGATCATGGTTTCGCGCGCGAACAAGACCGTCGGGGTCGGCGGGCACATCGCCACCTATGCCAGCGCGGCCTCGCTTTACGAGGTCGGCTACAACCACTTCTTCCGCGGCAAGGACCTGGCCAGCGGCATGGGCGATCAGGTCTTCTTCCAGGGTCATGCCGCGCCCGGCATCTACGCGCGCGCATTCCTGGAGGGCCGACTCACCGAGCGGCACCTGGACGGCTTTCGCCAGGAGCAGTCACACGCGCCGTACGGCCTGTCGTCCTACCCGCACCCCCGGCTCATGCCGGACTTCTGGGAGTTCCCCACGGTGTCGATGGGCCTGGGCCCGATCAGCGCGATCTACCAGGCCCGCTTTAACCGTTACCTCAAAGCCCGCGGGCTGGCCGACACCAGCAACTCACACGTTTACGCGTTCCTCGGCGACGGCGAGATGGACGAGATCGAGTCCCTCGGCGCGATCGGTGTCGCCGCCCGCGAGGAGTTGGACAACCTCACCTTCGTCATCAACTGCAACCTGCAGCGCCTGGACGGACCGGTCCGCGGCAACGGCAAGATCATCCAGGAACTGGAGACGTACTTCCGCGGCGCCGGCTGGAACGTCATCAAAGTTGTCTGGGGACGGGATTGGGATCCTTTGCTCGCGCGCGACGGCGACGGCGTGCTCGTGAACCAGATGAACACCACCCCCGATGGCCAGTTCCAGACATACACGACCGAGTCCGGGGCGTACATCCGCGATCACTTCTTCGGCGGCGATCCCCGGCTACGCAAGATGGTCGAGGACCTCACCGACGATGACCTGCGCAAGCTCAGCCGTGGCGGGCACGATTACCGCAAGGTCTACGCGGCGTTCCAGTCGGCACGCGAGCACGTCGGTCAGCCGACGGTCATCCTGGCGCACACGATCAAAGGCTGGACGCTCGAGTCATTCGAGGGCCGCAACGCCACGCACCAGATGAAGAAGCTGACGCACGCGGACCTGAAGGCCTTCCGCGACCGGCTCTACCTGCCGATCACCGATGAGGCGCTCGCCGCGGACCTGCCGCCGTACTACCACCCCGGCGAGAAGTCCGACGAGATCCAGTACATGAAGGAGCGGCGTGCGGCCTTGGGCGGCGCCTCCCCCAAGCGGGTCGTCCGGTCCAAGCCGCTGACGCTGCCCGGCGAAGCCGCCTACGCCGAGATGCGGGGCGGCTCGGGCAAGCAGCAGATCGCAACCACGATGGCGACCGTGCGGCTGTTCAAGGACCTGATCAAAGACAAGCAAATCGGGCAGCGCTTCGTGCCGATCATTCCGGACGAGGCACGGACGTTCGGGCTGGACGCGATCTTCCCGACCGCCAAGATCTACTCGGTGCACGGCCAGACCTATGACGCCGTCGACCGAGATCTGCTGCTGTCGTACAAGGAATCCAAGACCGGCCAGATCTTGCACGAGGGCATCTCCGAGGCCGGCTCGACCGCCTCGTTCATCGCCGCCTCGACCGCCTACGCCACCCACGGCGTGCCGATGATCCCGTTCTACATCTTCTATTCGATGTTCGGCTTCCAGCGCACCGGCGACCAGTTCTGGCAACTCGGTGACCAGCGTGGGCGCGGCTTCGTGCTCGGTGCGACGGCGGGACGGACCACGCTCACCGGCGAGGGTCTACAGCACGCGGATGGGCATTCAATGCTGCTCGCCTCGTCCAACCCGGCCTGCGTGGCCTACGACCCGGCTTACGCCTTCGAGATCGCGCACATCGTGCGTGCCGGCCTGGAGCGGATGTACGGCATCGGCTCGTATGACCACGACAAGGCTGACAAGCACGACGTCTTCTACTACCTGTCGATCTACAACGAGCCGATCAACCAGCCGGCCGAGCCGGCGGGTCTGGATGTCGACGGCCTGCTGCGCGGGTTGTACCGGTACTCCCCCGCGTTGGCGGTAGAAGGCAGGCCGCGAGCGCAGGTACTCGCGTCCGGTGTCGCAATGCCGTGGGCGCTCGAAGCCCAGCAATTGCTCGGTTCCGAGTGGGGCGTGGACGTGGACGTCTGGTCGGTGACGTCGTGGAACGAACTGCGACGCGACGCCGTCGAGTGCGAACACGACGCCTTCCTCGGGCCGGACGCGCCGGACCGTGTGCCGTACGTGACGTCCGCACTGAGCGATGCGGTCGGACCGTTCATCGCGGTGTCGGACTGGATGCGCGCTGTCCCCGATCAGATCTCACGCTGGGTTCCGGGCGACTACACCTCGCTCGGCGCGGACGGCTACGGATTCTCCGACACCCGCGGGGCAGCTCGGCGGTTTTTCCACATCGACGCGCAGTCGATCGTCGTCGCAGTCCTGGAGCAGTTGGCGCGACGAGGCGAAATCAAGGCCGAGACACCCCGCGAGGCGTTCGATCGTTATCAGTTACTGGACATCAATGCGGCTGGCGCCGGCACGGTCGGTGGCGACAGCTGATCGGCTAGTTGGTCGAGGAATCGGTGGGGATGCCCGTCGGGATATCGGTTGACTGGTCGGTCGGTGCGCCGGTGGGCTGGTCGGTCGGGCAGTCGGTTGACTGGTCGGTCGGTGCGCCGGTGGATGAACTTGACCCATCGACCAAGTCGACGATGACGTACAGGTCCCCGCTGGTGCTGTAGGTGATGACCTCGTACTTGCTCTTGCCGTTCGTGTATACGGTCAGGGTGAGTGTCCCGAACGGCTAGCTGCCCTCGCTGGTCCAGTTCGAGGACGTCAGCACTGCGGCGTACGTATGTTCGTCGGCGCCCTGGTACTTGGCAACGACGCCTTGGCCCTGACCACCCTCGTCGATCTTGCAGGCGGCGCTCAGGGTCGCAGCCGGAGTCGGCACCCCGGCCGGCATTGAACCGGTGCCGAGGTAGGTAATGCGCGGATTGCTCGGTGCGGTGCTCGGTGCAGCTGTCGCGATCGAGTCCTTCAACGCCTGGCCAAGCCTCGAGACGATCGACTGGCAGTCGGCGCTGCTGGCTCCCTTGCTGGACGAGTCGTCACCGCGCAGCGCGAAGAACAGGCCGATACCGCCGCCCACGAGGACGACCACGATCACTGCGACCCAGATCGCGACCCTGTTGTTCTTGTTCGGCGGTTGCGTCGGCGGCGGACCTTATCCAGCCGGCGGCGGGTTGTACGGCTACTGCGGCTGCTGCGGGTTGTACGGCTGCTGTGGCTGCTCGCCCCACGGTGGCTGCGGCTGGTTCGGGTCGTAGGTCATCGCTGCGCTCTCCGCTTCAGTACGCCGGTCCGATGCTCGGCGGTTCGGTCGTGGCAGTAAAGATAGCCAGTTGGCGGCGAACAAGCTACGCCAGGCCCGGACGGAATCGGCTCTCGTGATCGCTCAGTAACGGGCGCCGACCACGGCGTCACCGAGCGGATCCAAAACGGCCAGATCGTCGGCATCCAGCAAGACGCCCATGGCCGCGACGTTCTGTTCCAGCCATTTGATCCGCTTGGTGCCCGGGATGGCGACGATCGGGATACCGAGCCGGGTGGCCTGACCGTGCACCCACGCCAGCGCAACCTGTGCTGAGGTCGCACCCTTGCGGGCGGCGACGGCCGCGACGGCGTCGGCGATCGCCTGATTCGCCTCGCCGGCCGCTCCGGAGAAACGTGGGTTGTGGCTGCGGAAGTCCGTTGCGTCAAGGGCATTGCGGTCGACTGTTCCGGTCAGGAACCCGCGGCCCAGCGGGGAGTACGACACAAGCCCGACGCCAAGTTCTCGCAGCGCGGGCACGACCGACGTTTCCGGATCACGCGTCCACAGCGAGTATTCGCTCTGCACCGCGGTGATCGGGTGGACGGCGTGTGCGCGGCGCAGCAGCACATCGTCGACCTCCGACAGTCCGAGGTGGCGCACTTTGCCCTCCGTGACGAGTTCGGCCATCGCACCGACCGTCTCCTCGATCTCGGCGGTCTGCGGCGGCCGGTGCAGGTAGTACAGGTCGATGTGGTCCACGCCCAGACGCAATAGCGAGTTCTCGCAGGCTCGCTTGACGTAGCCCCGCTCACCCCGGATCACCCGCTCGTCGTCGCCACCGGACCGGTCGATGCCGAACTTGGTGGCGAGCTGGACCCGGTCCCGACGATCATGAATGGCACGGCCGACCAGCACTTCGTTGTGGCCCGCGCCGTAGACGTCAGCGGTGTCCAGCAGTGTGAGGCCCAAGTCGAGCGCGCGATGGATCGTCGCGATCGACTCGTCCCAATCGGCGTGGCCATACCACTCGCTCATGCCCATGCAGCCGAGTCCCTGCGCGGAAACCGTCAGATCGCCGAGGTTCACATCATGCATTCGACTTGTCCTTGATCGCAGTGCCCGAGGTCCAGACCAATATTTCGCCATCGCCGGCTAGCGCCATCGTCGCCCGCAACCGGAGCGAGTCACCCGGCTCCAACGGATTCCCAGCGATGCTGAACGCTCCGCGGGTTACGTACAGATAGGCCGAGGGCAGTTCGAGTTCGGCCTTTCCCGGCAGCACCTCGAGCAAGCCGATTCCCGGCAGTAGCACCGGCGGCGCCACCGTGACGCATCGTGGCGCACCTACCTCACCGAGCAGCGTCAACTGCACGAGGCGAAGCGGGTCGCTGGTCGAGGCGTTGCTTTCGCTATGGCCGATACCGGAGCCGGTCGACTGATGTAGTACCGACCCCGGCTCGATGATCTCGACCCGACCGGACTCGTCCTGGTGTCGCAGCGCCCCCTCGAGTACCCAGCTGAGGATCTCGACCCCGCGGTGCGCGTGGGAGGTGAAGCCTGCACCAGGCTCAATAAGGTGTTCATCCAGCCCGATCAGCGAACCGAATCCCAGGTTCTCAGGGTCGTAGTGTTCACCCGCGGAGAAGCAGTGCCAACTCGTGATGCCGGGCTGGCTCGTCTGGGTCCGCTCGGCGGCGCGGTGCACTGTCTCGGTCTGCGGTTCGTCGCGCCGGAAGAATCCCACTGATTTATCCTCTCATTGGCCGGGCCGCGTGATCTGCCGTCCAGGCGAGCAGATCCCGCTCAGTCCAGGTGTTGACGACGCTGTCGGATTGCACGCCGCAACGCGTCGCTCGCTCACAACCGTTCGCCTGCCAGTCGAGTTGGCCGGGGGCGTGCGCGTCCGTATCGATCGAGAGCAGACAGCCTGCCTCGACGGCCAGACGCAGCAGTCGCTTCGGCGGATCCAGCCGCTCTGGCCGCGAGTTGATCTCGACGGCGACACCGAACTGCGCACACGCAGCGAACACCAGATCTGCGTCGAACTCGGACGGCGGTCGGGTGCCGCGCTCTGGGGGCACCTCCCGCTTGCCGGAGACGTTGACCAGCCGCCCAGTGCAGTGACCGAGGATATCGGTGTGCGGGTTGCTGATCGCGGCGATCATCCGGGGCGTCATCTGCGCCGAAGTCATCCGCAGTTTGCTGTGCACGCTCGCCACGACGACGTCCAGGCGCGCCAGCAACGACGGCTTCTGGTCCAGCGTGCC
>JBDTDN010000287.1:0-9706 GCA_039923055.1 Jatrophihabitantaceae bacterium | reverse complement strand
GCGTTGCGGGTCGGGCTGGCCGCGGGGCCTGTCGTCACCCGGATGGGTGATGTGTACGGCTCGACGGTGAACATTGCGAGTCGGCTGACGTCCCTGTGTCGCCCCGGCTGGGTGCTGGTGGATCGGGTGCTCAGCGAGCAGCTGCGGGATCTGGAGGACTATTCGCTCAAGGCGCGCCGCCCGGAAGCCGTGCGCGGCTTTCATCACCTACGGCATTGGCGATTGCGCCGCGCCGGTACTCTCAAGGCACGATGAAGACCTTCGACCAACTGTTCGCCGAACTCACCGAACGGCAGCGCACCCGTCCCGCCGATTCCGGCACCGTCCAGGCGCTGGATGCCGGTGTGCACGCCCAGGGCAAGAAGGTCGTGGAGGAGGCGGCCGAGGTGTGGATGGCCGCTGAGCACGAGTCCGGCGACCGGACCGCCGAGGAGATCAGCCAACTGCTGTACCGGATCCAGGTCATCATGCTGGGCAAGGGCCTTGCCCTCGAGGATGTCTACCGACATCTGTAGGACGACACCTGTTTCCCGTCCCACCAGCCGAGGGTAGAACCATGCTTCGCATTGCCGTTCCGAACAAGGGCTCGCTGTCCGAGCCCGCCAGCCAGATGCTCGTCGAGGCGGGCTACCGCCAGCGCACCGATCACCGCGAACTCGTCCTCGTCGACGAACAGAACGAGACCGAGTTCTTCTTCCTCCGCCCACGCGACATCGCGATCTACGTCGGCTCGGGCCGGCTGGACGTCGGGATCACCGGTGAGGACCTGCTGATGGACGCCGGCGCTGACGCGGAGTCGATCCTGCAGCTGGGCTTCGCCGGCTCGACGTTCCGCTTCGCCGGCCTGCCCGGGGCCGCGACTGGGGTCGCCGATCTGGCCGGCAAGCGGATCGCCACCGCCTATCCGGGCGTCGTCAACGCCTATCTCGCCACTCACGGCGTCATCGCCGACATCATCAGGCTGGACGGCGCCGTCGAGACCGCGGTCCGGCTGGATGTCGCGGACGTGATCGCGGACGTCGTCTCAACCGGTACCACCCTTCGCAACGCCGGCCTGGAGATCTTCGGCGAACCGTTGCTGACCAGCCAGGCCGTCCTGATCTGCAGGCAGGGCGCGGCATCCTCGCCCATGGTCGAGCAGCTGGTGCGCCGGCTGCAGGGTGTGATCATCGCGCGGCAGTACGTGCTGATGGACTACGTCCTCGCAGACGAACTGGTCGAGAAGGCCGTCTCCATCACGCCCGGCATCGAGTCACCGACCGTGTCACCACTACATGAACGTGGCTGGTCGGCGGTACGGTCGATGGTCAGGCGTAAGGAGACCAACAAGGTCATGGACGAACTCTGGGAGCTCGGCGCGCGCGGCATCATCGTGACAGGCATCCACGCGTGTCGGCTGTAAGCGCCGCCGATCTCACCGCCCAGCCAATCCGCACCAGCCGGATCGCCTGGGCCTGCTCGGCCGTCATCCTCGCGGTCTTCATCGTGACGGCGCTCGTCATGCGTACTGACAACGCAGGAGCGCACCTGAACGGTACTGACCAGGTCGGCACCGTGATCATCGGGATCATCCTCGCGGGACTGGCCATCATGCCCACCCGGCCGCGGCTGCGTGCCGACGCCGACGGCGTGCACCTGCGCTCGTTCCTCGGCGGGTGGCGCGACGTCCCCTGGGAACTGGTGGTCCGCATTGACTTCCCGAGCAAGGTGCGCTTCGCCCGCATCGTGCTGCCCGGCGAGGAGACGCTGGCGATCTACGCGGTTCAACGGTGGGATAGGGGATACGCCGTGGACAAGATGCGTCGTTTGCGAGTACTTCACGCGGCGCATCACCAGTCGGTGTCCTGACCGCGGATCGTGGACGCACTTGGCGTGGTCGGTGCCGCCGTCGTGGTGGTCGTGGTCCTGACGCTCGTGCTGGTCCTGTTCCGGCGTCGTGATCTCGGTACGTCCGCCGACCGTGCCACCTTCGACACCCTGCACACTGCGAGCCTGGCCGCGCCCGGACTGCGCGAGGGACTGACCCAACCGGGGGCCCAACGCGCGGTCAAGTTTCTGCGCATCCTGCTCGGGACCTCAGCCGTCGCGCTCACCGATCGGTCTCGCACCCTGGCGGTGGACGGCGGCTCGCATCATCACGGCGACGAGGCGATCACCCACGTGCAGGCCGTCCTGGAGTCCGGAGCGACTGCGATACTCGGTGCGCGCAACATGTCCTGTTCGGCCGCGGACTGCCCGGCCCGTGGCGCGGTGGCCTGCCCGATCGTCGACGGCGACACCGTGGTCGGAGCGATTGTGGCCTATGGCAGGGACACCTCGGCGATGCTGGTGCGGGCCGTTGAGGAGGTCGCGCACTGGGTCTCCGGCCAGGTGGAACTGGCCAGCGCGGACGCGCAGCGCACCAGGCTGATGGAGGCCGAGTTGCGTGCGCTGCGTGCGCAGATCAGCCCGCACTTCGTCTACAACGCATTGACCGCGATCGCGTCGTTCACGCGGACCGACCCGGAGCGGGCCCGTGAGTTGCTGCTGGAGTTCGCCGACTTCACGCGGTACGCCCTGCGCCGTGGTGGCGACTTCGTGACGTTGTCGGACGAGTTGCGCAACACCGAGCGGTACCTGGTGCTGGAGCAGGCGCGCTTCGGTGACAGGTTGAAGATTTCCCTTCGGGTGGCGCCGGAGGTGCTGCCCATCGCGATCCCATTCCTCGTCGTGCAACCGCTGGTGGAGAACGCCGTTCGGCACGGCCTGGAGGGTGATGCCGGCGTCGTCACGGTGTCGATCACCGCGCTGGACCAGGGTCCGGACGCACTGATCACCGTCGAGGACGATGGAGCCGGTAGCGATCCGAGCGTGATCCGGGCCGCTTTGGCAGGTGGCAGTGGTCGGGTGGGCGCGCGTGAAGGCGCGGTGGGTCTGGGCAACGTCGACGCGCGCCTTCGGCAGGTGTTCGGCGACCGGTACGGCTTGGTGGTCGAGACGGCTCCGAACGCGGGCACTAAGGTGAGTTTCCGGGTTCCGAAGTTCGCACCGGACGTGCATGCAGAGCCGCTCGCGTAACGAATCGAGAGCGCGCGGCCGCAATTGCCGCTCGCGGCGGTAACCTGCCGGTCATGGCAGATCTGCAGCAGGACCGCGAGGTCCGGCTGCGTGTGCTGGTCGTCGACGACGAGGAGCCCGCCCGCGAGGAGCTCGCGTTCCTGTTGCGCGAGGACCCACGCATCGGCGACGTGCGGATCGCGTGGAACGCTGCGCATGCGCTCAAGGCCCTCAATGACGATCCGGTCGACGTGATCTTCTGCGACATCAAGATGCCTGGCCTGGACGGCATGGAGTTGGCGCGCGTGGTGAGCCGGTTCGCCGATCGTCCGCAGATCGTCTTCGTCACCGCCTACGACGATCATGCGGTGGACGCCTTCGAGTTGCAGGCGGTCGACTATGTCATGAAACCGGTTCGCGCAGAGCGACTTGCCGAAGCGGTGCGGCGGGTCGTCACCGCGGGCGCCCCGGAGCAACCGGGCAGTGACGACGAGACGATCGCGGTCGAGCTCGCTGGCGTCACCCGATTCGTCCGCCGTTCCCAGGTCAGGTACGTCGAAGCGCAGGGCGATTACGCACGCCTGCACACCGCTACCGGCAGCCACCTGCTGCGGACGCCGCTGTCCGTGCTCGAGGAACGCTGGGCCGACGCGGGCTTCATCCGGGTGCACCGCAGCACGCTCGTCGCGCTGGACCACATCGACGAGGTGCGACTGTCAGACGGGCACACGACGGTACGGCTGGGCGAGAGCGTGCTGCAGGTCAGCCGTCGGCACACGCGCGCGTTACGGGACCGGCTTGTGACGCGGTGACCGGGCCGTGAGCAGCACCGAGCCGCCACGCCGGGTCCGGATCACCCACCCACGCACCGACGCAGTCCGTAAGGCACCGCCCCGGCCGGCCTCGCGCGAGATCAATGAGCAAACCAGCCTCGGCGAGGTCTACATGTCTTCGCTCATCCGGGCCCAGCGCCGGTTGGCGCTCGTCGTCTGCGCCATCGTGGCCATCGTGCTGTTCGGTATCGCCATGCTCGGTGGGCTCGCGCCTAGCTTCGCCGGGCAACGACTGTTCGGCCTTCCCGTTCCGTGGTTGCTGCTCGGCGTGCTCATCTACCCAGTGCTGATCGCGCTGGCCCTCTATACGGTTCGTCAGGCCGAACGTAACGAGCGTGCCTTCTCGGATTTGGTCAGGCGCCGATGAGAACCGTAGCCCGATGAGCCACGGCGCGGCGATCACTGCCGTCACCCTGGTCGCTGTCGCGACGACGGTCGCCGGCACGTTCGGCCTACGGCGGGCACACACCACCCGCGACTTCTACGTGGCCTCCCGCGCTGTCACGCCGCGCTGGAATGCGGCCGCAATCGGCGGGGAGTACCTGTCGGCGGCATCGTTCCTGGGGATCGCCGGGCTGGTGTTGGCCTATGGCTACGACGTGCTCTGGTACCCGGTCTGTTACACGGCCGGCTATCTCATCCTGCTGGCGCTGGTTGCCGCGCCCTTGCGCCGCAGCAGCGCGTACACCCTGCCGGACTTCGCCGAGATCCGCCTTGGTTCACCGAAGGTTCGCCGCGCGGCCAGCCTGCTCGTGGTGCTGATCGGCTGGCTCTATCTGGTGCCACAACTGCAGGGCGCCGGTCTTACGCTCGCAACGCAGACCAACGCACCGACGTGGGCGGGGGGTCTGATCGTTTGCGTCGTGGTCGTCGGGGCAGTCGCTGTCGGTGGCATGCGTTCGATCACCTTCGCGCAGGCACTGCAGTTCTGGCTGAAGTTCGTCGCGCTGCTCATCCCGGCGCTCGTACTGCTGTTCCTGTGGCAGCACCGGGACAACGGTATCGGCGATCAGTACCCGACCGCTCCGGCGCGGACGAGCGTGACGATCGCCGCCGATACCACTGTGCACGTCCCGGTCGCCGAGACGCTGACGATCGACGGTCGGCTGGACGGCGTGCGCGTGGCTGCAGCCGTGCCGCTGGACATCGGCGAGCACCGACTCGGACGAGGTACAACGGTCCTTCTGCAACGCGGCGACGTGGTGCCGATCATCGCGACGCTGCCGGCACAGACCAACGCGTCCTGGCTGAGCCCGCTGGGTTCGGGCAAGGGGCATCCGCTGTACGCGAGCCTGTCGCTGATTCTGGCGATCTGCCTGGGCACGATGGGACTGCCGCACGTGCTCGTGCGGTTCTACACCAACCCGGATGGCCGCGACACCCGGCGAACGACCTTCGTGGTCATCGTGCTGCTCTCCTCGTTCTACCTGCTGCCGACGCTGTTCGGGGTCTTCGGTCGACGATACGTCCCGGATCTGCTGCTCACCGGCAAGACGGATGCAACGGTGCTCCTGCTTCCGGAACGGATGCTGCCAGGAACGTCGGGTGTACTGCTGAGCGCGCTGGTGACAGCCGGTGCGTTCGCCGCATTTCTGTCGACTGCGTCTGGATTGACCGTCTCGGTGGCCGGTGTCCTGTCCCAGGATCTGCTGCGTCGTAGTCCTCGTGATCGTCAACGTTCGCAGCGGATTCGTTCTTTCCGGCTCAGTGCGATCATCGGAATCGGCGTGCCGTACCTGCTCAGCCTGCCGAGTGAGCAGCTCGGCCTGGCGGCAGTCGTCGGGCTGGCCTTCGCGGTCGCCGCGGCGACGTTCTGTCCGTTGCTGGTGCTAGGGGTGTGGTGGCGGCGACTGACCCCAGCGGGCGCGCTGGCCGGTCTGATCGCTGGCGGGGCGTTGGCGACCGCTGCCGTTCTGATCACCATCACCAGCGATGCCGGCCGCGGTTGGACCGGTGCGCTGCTCGAACAACCCGCCGCATGGGCCGTCCCGCTCGCGTTCGTGGTGATGATCGTCGTGTCCCTGGCGACGCGACGGTCGATCCCGGCCGACGTCGACCGGGTGATGGTCCGCTTACACGCGCCGGAAGCCCTGATGAGTGAGCTGCGGGAGCTGGACCGTTCGGCGGCCGAAACCGACCGTTCGCCGAGCACGGCCAGCCGCCCGCCGATTGCCTGACCACGTCCGTCGCCTGTCCGTGCGTAGCTACTGCGCCGTGACCCCGCTCACTGGAAGGTTCCCCAGTACGGATCCGGTTTCCCGCCGGCGGCCGGGCACGTGAGGCGCCCGGATTCTCAAGAAGGAGTCCTACATGAGTATGACGACTGAACCGGTGAAGGCGCCGTTCGGCTCAGGGTTTGCCGATCCCGGCCCGCTCGGCTTGGCCGGCTTCGCGGCCACCACGTTCTTCCTCTCCGTCATCAACACCAACATGCTCGGTACATCCGTCCAGGCCATTGTCTTCAGCCTCGCCTTCTTCTACGGGGGCATCGCCCAACTGCTGGCCGGCATGTGGGAGTTCGCCAAGGGAAACACCTTCGGTGCCGTCGCGTTCAGTTCCTACGGAGCGTTCTGGCTCTCGTTCTGGTGGATGCTCACGCATCTGCCGGCGGAGGCGAAGCCGAATGACTTGCTGCACGGCGTCGCTCTCTATCTGCTCTGCTGGGCGATCTTCACGGCGTACATGACCGTCGCCGCGACCCGTACCACAGGCGCGATTCTCACCGTCTTCGTATTGCTGACCCTGGCGTACATCGCGTTAACGATCGGCTTCTTCACCGAGAGCGTCACCGACTTCACGAAGAACAGCAACGGGTGGATCCACCTCGGTGGCTGGCTCGGCATCCTGACGGCCATCGCCGCCTGGTACACCTCCTTCGCCGCCGTCACGAACTCGACGTACAAGAAGACGGTCCTGCCCACATTCCCGCTAGCGCGCTAGGTTCGATGTTATGACTGAAACCCTTTCCAATCTGTCCCATGAGGAGCGGCGGTTCCCGCCTTCGGCGGAGTTCACGGCGCAGGCAAATGTGCAGGCTTCGGCGTATGCGGAGGCGGCGGCCGACCGGTTGGCCTTCTGGGAGAAGCAGGCTGATCGGCTGTCCTGGTCTGAACGTTGGACGCAGGTGTTGGACTGGTCGGACGCGCCGTTCTCCAAGTGGTTCATCGGCGGCAAGCTGAACGTGGCCTACAACTGCGTGGACCGTCATGTGGAGTCCGGCCACGGTGATCAGGTCGCCTATCACTGGGAGGGCGAGCCTGGCGACAAGCGGACGATCACGTACGCACAGCTCAAGGACGAGGTGTGCAAGGCCGCGAACGCGCTGATCGAGCTTGGCGTCAAGACCGGTGACCGGGTGGCGATCTACATGCCGATGATCCCGGAGACGGTCTTCGCGATGCTGGCGTGCGCCCGGTTGGGGGCCCCGCACACGGTCGTGTTCGGTGGCTATTCGGCTCAGTCGCTGATCGACCGGATTCAGGATTTGGATGCCCGGGTGGTCATCACCGCGGACGGCGGGTACCGGCGGGCGGCGCCGTCGCCGTTGAAGGCGGCGGTGGACGAGGCGCTGGAGCAGTGTCCGGATGTTCGCTCGGTACTGGTGGTGCGTCGGACGGGTCAGGACGTGGCCTGGACCGAGGGCCGGGACCTGTGGTGGCACGAGTTCGTGGACAAGCAGTCGACCGAGCACACGTGTGAGTTCTTCGACTCCGAGCACCCGCTGTACATCATGTACAGCTCGGGCACGACCGGTAAGCCGAAGGGCGTGCTGCACACCTCCGGCGGGTATCTGACGCAGGTCGCGTACACGCATTGGGCGGTGTTCGACTTGAAGCCGGACAAGGACCTGTACTGGTGTGCGGCCGATATCGGCTGGGTGACTGGGCACAGTTACATCGTGTACGGGCCGTTGGCGAACCGGACGACGTCGCTGATGTATGAGGGCACGCCGAACACGCCGGACGAGGGCCGTTGGTGGCGCATGATCGAGGCGTACAAGGTCAATATTCTGTATACCGCGCCGACCACGATCCGTACGTTCATGAAGTGGGGCGAACAGTTCCCGGCCGGTTCGGACCTGTCCTCGTTGCGGCTGCTGGGCTCGGTTGGTGAGCCGATCAATCCCGAGGCATGGATCTGGTATCGCCGGGTGATCGGCGGTGACCGGACCCCGGTCGTGGACACCTGGTGGCAGACCGAGACGGGCGCGATCATGATTACCCCGTTGCCGGGCGTTACCGCGTCCAAGCCGGGTTCGGCGATGACCGCCCTGCCGGGTGTCTCGGCTGATGTGGTGGACGGTGAGGGCAACCCGGTCGGTAACGGCGGCGGTGGCTTGTTGGTGCTGACCGAGCCGTGGCCGGCGATGCTGCGGGGCATTTGGGGAGACCCGGACCGCTTCCGCAGCACGTATTGGGAGAAGTTCGCCAAGCAGGGGTTCTACTTCGCCGGTGACGGCGCCAAGAAGGACGACGACGGTGACCTGTGGCTGCTGGGCCGGGTCGATGACGTCATGAACGTCTCCGGTCACCGCATCTCCACCACCGAGGTCGAGTCCGCCCTGGTCTCGCACCCCTCGGTGGCCGAGGCAGCCGTCACTGCGGCGTCGGACCCGATGACCGGCCAGGCGATCGTCGCGTTCGTGATCCTGCGAGGGGGCGTCCCGACCGACGGGGCCAGCGGGGCGGACTTGGTCAAGACGTTGCGTGATCACGTCGCGTCCGAGATCGGTGCTATCGCAAAACCTCGGCAGATCATGATCGTCGCTGAACTGCCCAAGACCCGCTCAGGCAAGATCATGCGGCGGCTGCTCAAGGACGTCTCCGAACACCGCGAACTGGGCGATGTCACCACCCTCACCGACTCCTCGGTGATGGACCTGATCAGCGCCGGTCTGTCCACCGCCGGCGAGGAGTAGTACTACCGAACGGTCGCCGTCAGGTGATCAAGCAGCAGGACTCGATCCGGCGTCGGCGCTCATCGCCCGGCGCCGGATCGTCTGTCTTGGATGATCAACTGAGACTTGCGGTCCTGTCGCGACCAGAACTTTCAGCTGATCAAGCAGTTCGACTCGACCGAGCTGTTATGACAGGTACTTTTCGCCGGGGCCCTGACCGCGCTCGTCGGGGAACGCCGACGCCTCGCGGAACGCGGCCTGCAGCGTCCTGAGTCCGTCCCGCAGGGGCTGCCGGTGCATGCCGAGTGTGTCCTGGGCTGCGGCGATGAGCCCGGCCAGTGCAGTGATCAACTTACGAGCCTCGTCCAGGTCCAGGTGCGGTTCACCGTCCGGGGCCAGCCCCAGCTTCTCGGCGGAGGCACTCATCAGCATCACAGCGGCTCGGGTGATCACCTCGACGGCCGGGATCTCGGCCAGTTCGCGGCTGGGCAGATCCGCGATCCCGTCCAGGGACTCGAAGCCGTGGTCCGGTAGCGGGATTGCGTCGATCGGGTGCGGTGAGGACGCGCTGCCTGGTACGCCGACCGCGCTCGGAGCAGTGGTGACGGGTGCGGCATTTGGTCGGGTCGGAGGCACGCTGGTACCCTGTCATTGCGACCAGCCCACGTGAACAGCGGGGGTGCGTAAGCGGAAGCCCACCAGCCTCCCACCCGAGCCACTGTCACACAGGTGCGCCGGGTCCGGTCCGTGTAGTTCGGCCTGCGGGTCGGACTCCTGCCGTGCCCACGGCAGGAGCGGATCGATCGGATGCTCTCGGCCCCGTGCGCGCTCGCGCAGCGGGGCCGTTCTCGTATGACGGCGGTGGTGCCGCACGACAGAAGTACCGACCAAGGAGGTCCCATCAGTTCTGAACCCAGGATCAACGACCGGATCCGCGTAC
>JBDTDN010000286.1:0-10866 GCA_039923055.1 Jatrophihabitantaceae bacterium | reverse complement strand
TTCGGGCCACTGGCCGGTCTGGCGGTGGGCCTGGTGCGCCGTCGCACCGTAATCGCCCGCCAAGCCCTGCTCGCGCTGGCGGTCGGCTTCCCCGCAGCAATCGTCACGACGGCGCTGTTGACCGGCCTCGGGCGTGCAGTAGGTCTGGTGTCCGCAGCCAACCTGACCGGCCACCGCGAAACCGACTTCATCTACCACCCCGGCTGGTTCTCGCTGATCACCGCCCTCGTCGCCGGAACGGCAGGAATGCTCTCACTGACGTCCAGCAAGTCGGCCGCACTCGTCGGTGTGTTCATTTCGGTCACGACGATCCCGGCAGCCGGCAACGCCGCAGTGGCCGGAGTGCTCGGCAAATGGAACGAGACGTGGCAGTCGATGGCTCAACTCGGCATCAACCTGATCGGCATCGTCGCTGCCGGCACGCTCACCCTGCTGATCCGCGGCCACGGCCACCCGGACCGCGGCCGACCCGGCATGGTGGAACACGGCCTGCCTAGAGTTCGCGGCGCATGACCACGCGGGCGCCGAGTCTGTCCAGCCCCACCGACTGCTCCCAGTCACGCAGTTCGGCCAACTCAGACGTGAGCCGGTCCACCACGACGAATCCTCGCGTGCCATAGAACGGCGCGTTCCATGGCACCTCGGCGAACGTGATGAGTGTGATCGCTCGGTAGCCGGCCGCTGCCGCCCAGTCACAGGCCGCGGCCAACAACTGGCTGCCCAGGCCGCGCCGCATCCGGCCCGGGATGACCGCGAGCGCCTCGATATGGGCCAGGCCGTCCACCTCGTCAACCCGGACGAACCCGACCGGCGGACGACCGACGACCAGCACTGCCTTGGCATCGTGCAGTTCGTCGACCGGGAACGGAATCTGCGGCAGGTCGATGCCGGAAACCCGGAACAGCGAGTCGGCGCGTTCGTCGATCTCTGCCAGCAGCAGCAGTTCGTCCGCGTCGGCCGATCGGATATCTGGGACATCCACCTGCACCTGTAGCGCCACCCGTAGTCGGTCCGGGAATCGAGACGGAACGACGAGGGTCGTACCGTCCACAAGGTGCAGCGCCAACCCGCGCGTGCCCTTGGGCAACCCGAAGCCGACCGGACGGCCCAGGATCGGTGCGGCCTCGTCTGCGTCGAGGTCGAGGTCGAGGCTACCGATCTGGTCGAGGGCAACGACGTGCTCACCCAGGGTCAACTCGGTGTCAGTGACCGTGAGCGAACGAAATGACCGAGCGGCCCGGACGGTGATCAGGTCGATGCCCACGATGAGCACCGCCGCAGCCAGCCACGCAAACAGGTGCGCGCCGCCGCCACCTACTGATACGTCCACGAGGAATCCGCCGCACAACAGCGCGAAGAGCACTACCGAGCTCGCATAGCTCCGCGGGCGCTCGGCGTAGATCGGCTGGCCGGCCCGAAGGCTCACGCCCGCAATGTTAACTGCAGGTTAGGAAACTCGGCAGCCCAGTAGGTCAAGATCAAGCACGCGCCCGCACGCTTGATCGAGGTCAGCGTCTCGACGATCACCTGCTCACGATCCAACCAGCCCCGCTCGGCGGCCGCCTCGACCATCGCGTACTCGCCGGAGATCTGGTACGCCGCCACCGGCACCGGGGACGCGTCCGCGACGGCGCGCAGCACGTCCAGGTAGGGCAGTGCCGGCTTGACCATCACGATGTCCGCACCCTCGGCGACGTCCAACGCCACCTCCGCCAGCGCCTCGGCGACGGTCCGCCGATGATCTTGCTGATAGCTCTTGCGGTCGCCGGCGAGCGAGGAGTTGACGGCCTCGCGGAACGGCCCGTAGAAGCCGGAGGCGTACTTCGGCGCATAGCCCAGGATGCCGGTGTCGATGTGTCCTGCCCTGTCGAGGGCAGCGCGCACCGCCCCGACCTGGCCGTCCATCATTCCGCTGGTGCCGAGCAGTTGCGCGCCCGCCTCCGCCTGCGCCAACCCCATCGAGGCATACCGCGCCAGGGTCGCGTCATTGTCTACGGCACCGCCATGGTCCAGGACGCCGCAGTGACCGTGGTCGGTGAACTCGTCCAGGCACAGGTCTGCCATCAGCACGGTGGCATCGCCCAATTCGGCGGACAGCCGTCGCAGCGCGCTGTTCAGCACGCCGCCCGGATCATCGGCGCCCGAACCGGTTGCATCCTTGCGGGACGGGACACCGAAGATCATCAGACCGCCGACCCCGGCCTCGATCGCCTCCACCGCGGCCGCCACCAGCGAATCCTGGGTGTGCTGGACGACGCCGGGCATCGACGAGATCGCTACCGGCTCGTCGATGCCCTCGCGCACGAACATCGGCAGTACCAGATCCGACGGCTGCACCATCACATCAGCCATCAGCCGACGCAACGCAGGCGTCCGCCGCAGCCGCCGCAGCCGCGATACCGGAAACCCCGGCAGGGTCACCGCTTACCTCACAGCACGACGGGAGGGGCGCGTGGACTTCTTGGCCGCAGCGAGCGCAGCCTTCTCCCGCTCCTCCACGGCACGGGCCGCGGCGAACTCGGCGAGCGCATCAACCAGCGCCGGCACGGTGGCCAACTCCGGCTGCACGTCCACCCGCAGGCCGAACTCGCGCGCGGTGGCCGCGGTCTGCGGGCCGATGCAGGCGACGACGGTCCGCGCGTGCGGCTTGCCGGCAATCCCGACCAGGTTCCGGACGGTGGAGGAGGACGTGAAGCAGACGGCTTGGAACCCGCCGGACTTAATGGCGTCGCGGATCTCGGCGGCCGGCGGCGCGGCGCGCACCGTGCGGTACGCCGTCACGTCGTCGATCTCCCAGCCCATCTCGCGCAGACCGGCCGCCAGGGTTTCGGTGGCGATGTCCGCCCGCGGCAGCAGGATGCGGTCGATGGGGTCGAGCACGTCGTCATACGGAGGGAAGTCGGCCAGCAGGCCCTCGGAGGACTGGTCGCCGGTCGGCAGCAGCTCCGGCTGGATGCCGAACGAGCGCACGGCCTCCCCGGTCGCCTCACCGACGCAGGCAATCTTCACGCCGGCAAAGGCACGCGCGTCCAGGCCGTACTCCTCGAACTTCTCCCGGACGGCCCGCACGGCGTTCGTCGACGTGAACACGATCCACTCGTAGCGGCCGGTGACCAGGCCCTTGATCGCCCGCTCCATCTGGGTGGGCGTACGCGGCGGCTCGACGGCGATGGTCGGCACCTCGGCCGGAACAGCACCGTAGGAGCGCAACCGGTCGCTCATCACGCCGGCCTGGTCCTTGGTGCGCGGTACGAGCACCTTCCAGCCGTACAGCGGACGCGACTCCCACCAGGTGAGCTTGTCGCGCTGCGCGGCAGCCTTGCCGATGGTGATGACGAGCGTCCCGGTCATGCCGACCGCGGCCAGTTCCAGATCACCCAGCGTGCCGGCGATCGTCTGCTGGCCTGCGGTCGTGGCACCGCAACTGATCGTGACGGCGAGGTCGGGCTTGAGCCCGTTGGCCACCAACTGCTCACCGACCAGTCGGACGTCGCCGGCCTGCACCGTGAGCACTATCGTGCCCGGCGCACTGGCCAACGACTCGTAGTCAAAGGTGTCCGCGGCCACGACGTCTGCCTCGGTACGAACCGCGCCGTATGGGACGCCTGCGTAGGTCGCAGCGCCGTTGCCTACCGGTACACCGGGCACGACGTCGAACGCGACGACGGTCTTGGCGACGGCGAGCGCCTCCTTGACCGCAGCGTCGTCGGCCATCGGATCACCGGCGACCAGGCGCACCACCGACAGGCCGTTACGGGCCTCGGCCAGCAGCGCCTTGACGCCCTCGGCCGGCATCGGGTCGGCGACGTGCACCTGCCCGGATGCCAGGTCGGTGATCGCCGTCGGTACCTGCGCGTCGGCGAAGACCACGTCGGCGTGACGCAATGCGTCCGCCGCGCGGACGGCGAGTAGGCCCGGGTCACCGGGGCCGGCACCCACGAAGGTGATGCGGCCAAGGACCTTGCGTGCTCGGGTCATGACAAGCTCCCCATTATCTGGTCTGCGCCGTCAGCGAGCAGTTCGACGGCAAGCCGTCGTCCCACGCCTTCGGCATCGGTGGTGGTGCCTGTGGCCGACAGTCGAACGGCATCGCTGCCGTCGAGCGCGGTCACGTTGGCACGCAGGAATACTTCAGAGCCGTGATCGCCCTCGGCGATCTCGGCCAATGCACCGACCGGTGCGGAACAACCCGCCTCCAGTGCGGCCAGCAACGCCCGCTCCGCGGTAACCGCGATACGGGTGTCGAAGTGTTCGAGTCCGGCCAAGACGGCCCGGACGTTCGCATCGGATGCGCGGCACTCGATCGCCAGCGCGCCCTGCGCAGGTGCAGGAAGCACCTGGATCGGATCAAGAACCTCGGTGACCTCATCGCCACGGCCCAACCGACGCAGGCCGGCATACGCCAGTACCACCGCGTCCAGATCGCCCGAACGTACCCGGCCGACACGGGTGTCGACGTTGCCGCGCAGGTCGACGATGTTCAGGCCGAGACCCAGGGCGCGCAACTGCGCCGCCCGCCTGGGCGAGCCGGTGCCTACGGTCGAGCCAGTGGGCAACTGCCCGAGTGTCAATCCGTCACGGGCCACGAGCGCATCGCGCGGATCTTCACGCCGTGGGACCGCCGCGACAACGATGCCGTCGGCCGCCGCAGTGGGCAGGTCCTTGAAGGAGTGGACTGCGACGTCGATCTCGCCGGACAGCAAAGCCTCACGCAGCGCCGAGACGAAGACCCCGGTACCGCCCAATTGCGCAAGTGATTCGGCAGACCGGTCGCCGGTGGTCACGATCGGGACGACCTGCACCTCGACGCCCAGCGCGTCAACAATGAGCCCGGTCTGAGTGCGGGCCAGAACCGAGGCCCTGGTCCCGATCTTCAGCGTTCCCACCGTGGTCATCGCACATCACTAGGAGCGGTCTTGACGGCAGCAACCGATTCGGTCGCGGCCGGGTCCAGGCCGAACAGTTCCCGCAGTGCGCTGGCGTACTGGTCGCCGCCCGGCGTCGAGGCGAGTTCCTTCACCCGGACCGTCGGCGTGTGCAGGACCTTCTCCACCGCACGCCGTACGGCATCGCCGACCTCGCCACGAATCTGCGGATCCAGCCCCGGCATCCGGCCGTCCAAGCGGGCCAGTTCGGCTTCAATGACCTGATTCGCCCTGGCCCGTAAGGCGGTCACGGTCGGAGCGACCGCGAGGCGCTGCTGTGCGTTCAGATACTCCCGCAACTCCGCGGCCACGATCACAGTGGCCGCGCTGACCTCGGCGTCACTGACCATCGCGCCGCCAGAACGCAGCGCCTCAAGGTCGACGTAGGTGATGCCGGCCAGTTCGCCGACCACGGGCGGAACATCACGGGGCAGGGCAATGTCCAACACGACCAGCGGTCGTTCGGGACGCGGCGAGAACGCGTCGGCCTCGATCACCAGTCCGGTAGCCCCGGTCGAGGAGATCAGCACGTCCGCCGCGGCGATCTCGGCGACGAGCCCGTCCAGGGAGACCGCCCGTCCCCGCACGGACGCCGCCAGGCGCTGCGCGCGGTCCAGGGACCGGTTCGCGACGACGACATCGCCGATGCCACGCCGCCGCAGGGTTGCCGCGGTCAGCGCACCCATCGAGCCCGCCCCGACGATCAGCGCCGAGCGTCCGTCGAGCGAGCCCAGGACTCGCTCGGCATGGTCCAGCGCGACCGACACGACCGACGCGCCGGCCTTGTCGATACCGGTCTCCGAATGGACCCGCTTGCCGACGCGCAGTGCGGTCTGCGACAGGTCGTGCAGGACGGAGCCCACCGAACCGATCTCGCTGCCGAGGGAGTACGCGGCGCGCAACTGCCCGAGGATCTGCGACTCGCCGACGACCATCGAGTCCAGGCCGGACGCGACCGACAACATGTGCTCGGCCGCGGCTTCGGCGAAGTGCACGTACAGGTGGTCGGCCAGATCGGTCACCGGTACTCCGGCGTGGCGCGCCAGCACGCTTGTCACGTCGACAACCGCGGGATGGAAGCGTGCGACGTCGGCGTACACCTCGATGCGGTTGCAGGTCGACAGCAGCAGCACCTCGCTGATCGTCTCGGCGCTGTGCAACTCGTCCAGGGTCTTGCGCAGATCGTCGGCGGCGACGGCGGCCTTCTCCAGCAGCGACGCCGGTGTGGTCCGGTGCGACAGACCCACGACCAGGACACTCATAGGACCACCTTTCGCAGGCCAGCATGGCCCGCGAAGCGGTGGAGAGCGTTCACTCCGGTTCTCACAAGGCCACCTCCGCATCCTGCTCGTAGAGCAGCGCGGCGGCCTTGCGGCATTCATGGAAGGAGAGGATCTGCAGTTCGGCCGCGAGGTCGACCTTGCGCAGATCGACGTGCGCCGGAACGGTCAGCACGACCGGAGCGAAGTTGAGGATGCTCGTGACGCCAGCAGCGACGAGCCGATCACACACCTGCTGTGCGGCATCGGCAGGCGTCGCCAGGATCGTGATCGCGATCTGGTGCTCGGCGACAACAGCGTCCAACTCCGCGATGTCCCGGACGACCAGGCCGCGGACCGTGGTACCGATCCGCTCCGGATCGGAGTCCAGCAGCGCCGCGATCCGAAATCCACGCGAGGCGAAACCGTCGTAGCCGGCCAGCGCCAGTCCGAGGTTGCCCACCCCGATCAGGGCGACCGCACGGCGGACGGTTACCCCGAGGGTCCGCGAGATCTGCCGAATCAGGGTGCTGACCTCGTACCCGACGCCGCGCACACCGTACGAACCGAGGTAGGACAGGTCCTTGCGCAGCTTCGCCGAGTTGACCCCTGCGGCAGCGGCCAATTCGTCCGAGGAGACGGTCGTGATGCTGCGGTCATCCAGCGCACCGAGCACCCGAAGGTAGGTAGCCAGCCGGGCAACCGTCGCCTCGGGTACCGAGCGATGGTCCCCGCGGAGACCGGCAGTCGGGCGGGCATCGGGACGCCGCGCATCGGCGACGCCGGATGCAGCGCTCTCGGCAGACATGGGCACCTCGACGAGTACCGATCCTTAGGTGTCAGGCCGGGTAATGGCTGCACCGAACCGGTGTGGTAGAAGCTGGCTGGACGCGTCCGAAGCTACGCCGCTCGTGAATCTTTTCCCAAATCGCGCATCGCTGTGTTATAGGTCCGCATCCGGCTCACGTCGTGCGTTGATCGAGGACGAGTCAGCGGGCAATCGCCTTACGGAAACGGGCTTCCTCTACCCGCCAGTAACCATGTTCCTTGCCGTCGATGAAGATCACTGGCACCCGATCGGAGTACTCCGCCCGAAGATTCGGATCGGCATCGCTGTCAATGTCGACGACTTCATAGGCGAAGCCGAGTTCAGCGGCCAGCCGGGTGAGCACCTGGTCGGCGTCCTGACACAGGTGGCAGTCGACGCGCGTTAGCAGCCGGACCCGACGTTCGCGTGCCACGTCGGCCAACGATCCGGCCTCGACACGGCTTAGCGCCTTCCCTTCATTCGCTCGCCGCAGCCGACGGAGAGCGCCGATTCGACTCACCTAACCTCCTATATACCATGCTAAACATGGATAAATCGGTCATACACTGCAATAAATGCCAAGTGTGAGCAGTGTTCAGAATGCCGATCGACCGGTAGCGTTAGCGCCAGTTTCACACACGGCGCCTCCCCCGCTCTTTCCCCCACAAGCGCCGCGGAAGGGTTTTCCATGCCACGCAGCAGGCGCACGTACTTGAGGCCGCCCGCCTCAGGTACAGGCTTGCGCTCGCTGGCCGAACTGGTTAACGAGGCGCTGCTGGGTTTGGGTATGCAGCGGGCGCTGTCGCCCGTCGGACCATCGAACTACTCAATGACGGTCGACGTCACGCCTGACGCCAGGCAATCCCGGCGGCACGCCTCACCCTTGCCTAAGTCCCGGCCCAAACCGGTCGCGTCGCCGGTTCAGCCTCCAGTCAAGATCCAAGACGTGGGCCCAGACGGGGCCGGCCACCTCCAGATGGACGAGGAGCACAGCCAGACCTGGGGCCTCGTCGCCCGCGCGCAGGCCGGAGACGGTGAGGCCTTCGGCGAGCTCTACGACAAGTACGTCGACGTGGTCTTCCGGTTCATCTACTTCCGGGTGAACGACCGCGGCCTGGCGGAGGATTTCACCAGCGAGACCTTCCTGCGTGCCCTGCGACGGATCACCACGATCAGCTACCAGGGCCGCGATATCGGCGCCTGGTTCGTGACCATCGCCCGCAATATCGTGCTCGATCACATGAAATCGGCACGGCGTCGCCTGGAGATCACCACCGCCGACACCCTTGAGGGCGGTCACCACGAGCCCAGTCCGGAAGCTACGGTCCTGGCCTCCTTGACCTCCGAGCGCCTGATGACCGCAATCCGTACCCTCGGCGCGGAACAGCAGGAGTGCATCATGCTCCGGTTCATCCAGGGTTTCTCGGTCAGCGAGACCGCCCACGCCATGGGTAAGAACGACGGGGCCATCAAGGCTTTGCAACACCGCGCCGTCCGCAAGCTGGCCGAGTTGGTCGGCGGTGAGTTGCGATGAGTCACCTGAGTAACGAAATCCCCGGTATGTCGTTATCTCCCTTGATAGCCAGGGGAGGCTCCAGTCATGTCTGAGCATCGTGTACCGGTGCTGACTGGATCGCTGCGTCGACGCAGCGATCCGATGCGGTCGAACGACCCCGCGATTCGCGACTTGCTGAGCCAACTCCGCACGCTTGAGGTTGCCCCCGTCCCCCGCGCTCACTTCCGGGCAGAGTTGCGCGCCCAACTCGTTGCGGTCACGCCCCGGCTGGTCGCTGAAGGCGCTCCTGACCTGGTCCGCCACACGCCTGCCAGCCTGGAAGCGGCGGAGATCAGCCGCACCGCGCGCTCGCCGTGGCGAGCTGTCACCGACAGGCTGCCCCGGATCCACATCGGTCGACCACTCGGCCTGGTTACTACCGCACTCGCCGTGCTTGCGTTGCTGCTCGGGGGAGCTGTGTGGGTCAGCCACAGCTCGCTGCCCGGTGATCCGCTGTACGGGCTCAAGCGAGCGAGCGAGAACGCTCAGTACGCCCTGACCACCGGCGATGTCGCACGCAGCAAGGAGCTACTCTCCTTCGCTGCGGCCCGGGCAGGCGAGGTCTCCGCGCTTCTCGGCCAGACCACCGCGATGTCACTCGACCCGGGCGTCACTGCCAGCGATGGTGTCGGCCCGCACACTGCCTCCCTGATCACCAGCACGCTTGATTCGGCCAATCAGGACGTTCGACAAGCTGCGCAGATGCTCGGCAGCGAGGCAGTCGCCTCCAGGTCGGCGGCGCCGCTGTCGACCATGACGAGTTGGGTGCCGAGCCAGGCAACGCGGATGCAGAGCATTGTCGCTCGCATCCCCGCCGGTGCGCTGCACGATCGCGCAGTTGCCTCGGCGGAGCTGGTCAATGCCGCGGGAGTTCGTGCGAACGGTCTCGCCGGCTCGGTCGGCTGTGCGTGCATGGCCACGGCCCGCAGCGATAGCCTCGGCCCGATCCCCTGCACCGATTGCGGCACATCGCAGTCACCGCAGCCCGGTCAGCCAACAGTCACCACACCTACCGCCGTGCCGATGAACTCGACTGCAGCCAAGGCAGGGACGCATTCGGGCTCAGCGAGCACTGCCACGAAGGGCGGTACGGGTGCCACCGGTTCGCCGACCCCGACACCTAGCCCGACCACTGGCACTACTACACCCGGGGGCTTACTGCCCCCGTTGCACCTGCCGACGCTGCCGATCACGATCCCCACAATGCCTGTCACGGTGGACAGCTGTGGCCTCGGCCTCAACCTCGGCGGACTGCACGTGGGTGTCGGGACCTGTGGCGTACACCTGAATCTGGGCAACAATTAGCCGCCACGTCGCCGTGCACGGTTAGTCTTCAGGCGTGACGCCGATCAGCCGTATCGCCGCCAGCGGCTGTGCCGCGGACACCGTACCCGGCGCCGAGATCGTGCCGGACCTGTCGGCGGCCGCCTTCTTCGACGTCGACAACACGATGGTCGTCGGCGCGTCCATTTTTCACTTCGCCAAGGGCATGGCGGCGCACGACTTCTTCTCCTGGCGTGACCTGGTCAGCTTCAGCGCCCGCCAGGCGCGGCTGCGGCTGCGGGGGGAACTGCCCCGCGACCTACGCACCGCACGTGAGTCCGCGCTCGCCTTCGTCGCCGGCAAGGAGGTTGCCGAGATCGTCCGGCTCAGTGAGCAGGTCTACGACGAGTCGATGACCGACAAGATCTGGGCCGGTACGCGTGCGCTGGCCAACGAGCACCTGCGCGCCGGGCAGCGGGTGTGGCTGGTCACCGCGACTCCGGTTGAACTGGCGAGGATCATTGCCGATCGGCTCGAGTTGACAGGCGCGCTGGGGACCGTCGCGGAGTCGGTGGACGGGCGCTACACCGGGCATCTGGTTGGCGACGCCTTGCACGGGCAGGCCAAAGCGCGTGCCGTACGAGCGCTGGCCGAACAGTTCGGTCTGGATCTGGCGCGGTGCAGCGCGTACTCCGACTCGATCAACGACCTGCCGATGCTGACGTCCGTCGGCCATCCCGTCGCCGTCAATCCCGATTCGGCTTTGCGGGCCGAGGCGATCGACCGGGGCTGGCCGATCCAGGACTTCCGCACCGGTCGTCGGGCGGTCAAGGTCGTTTCGTCCACGGCCCTCGGGCTGGCCGTCGCCGGTGGTGTGGTCGTCGCGGGCCACGCGTACCGACGCGATCGCCTACGCGCGGCCTGATCACGTCCACGCCGATGATCCGGTCAATCGACGGGTCAGCGGCCAGCCAGCGCTGCGGCTAGGCGTCCGCCGAGGAATCGACTCACGCCCGTGACCAGGACGACCTTCGACACATCGGCTCCTGTCGTGCC
>JBDTDN010000285.1:0-5351 GCA_039923055.1 Jatrophihabitantaceae bacterium | reverse complement strand
CGAGCGCCGGAGCACCGCGCCCGCTCAACGCATCTCCTCGGCCGTGAGGTCCAGGTCGTGACCCATCCGGTCGCGTTTAGTCTGCAGGTAGCGCAAATTCTCCGGGTTCGCATGCACCGGGAGCGGGACCCTCCCCGTGACGCGCAGCCCGTACCCCTCAAGCCCGGCGCGCTTCTCCGGGTTGTTGGACAGCAACCGCATCGAGTGAATTCCGAGGTCGACGAGAATCTGGGCACCTGTGCCGTAGTCGCGCGCATCGGCGGGCAGACCGAGTTCGAGGTTGGCATCCAGGGTGTCCGCGCCGGCGTCCTGCAACTGGTAGGCCTGCAGCTTGTGCAGTAGGCCGATACCGCGACCCTCATGGCCGCGCACGTACAGCACGACACCACGCCCTTCGCGTGCCACGGCCGCCAGCGCCGCGTCCAGTTGCGGTCCGCAGTCGCAGCGCAGCGAGCCGAACACGTCGCCGGTCAGGCATTCGGAGTGGACGCGAACCAGAACGTCCTGCCCGTCGCCGATCTCGCCGAAGACAAAGGCGATGTGCTCACGCTGGTCGTAGCTGGAGGAGTAGCCGACGGCGGTGAACTCTCCGTAGCGCAAGGGCACCCGCGCCGAGACGACTCGCTCGACGAGCTTCTCGGAACGGCGGCGGTAGGCGATCAGGTCGGCGATACAGATCATCGCCAGTCCGTGCTCGTCGGCGAAGGCCCGCAACTCCTGGCCCCGTGCCATGCCGGCCGGGTCCTTCTCACTGACGACCTCGCACAGCACGCCGGCAGGCGCCAGCCCGGCGAGTACGGCCAGATCGACGGCGGCCTCGGTGTGACCGGGTCGACGCAGCACGCCACCGTCCCGGGCGCGCAGCGGAACGACGTGGCCAGGCCTGGAGAAGTCAGCGGCAGTGGACTTTGGGGCGGCCAACTGTTGGATGGTGTGTGCGCGGTCGCTGGCCGAGATGCCGGTGGAGATCCCGTCGCGGGCGTCGACGGTCACGGTGTACGCGGTGCCGCGACGGTCCTGGTTGACGCGGAACATCGGCGGCAGGTCCAGCCGATCTGCCTCGTTCTCGGTGATAGCCACACAGATGTACCCGGAGGTGTAGCGCACCATGAACGCGACCAGTTCGGGTGTGGCCGACTGGGCAGCGAAGATCAGGTCGCCCTCGTTCTCACGGTCCTCGTCGTCTATCACTACGACGGCCTTGCCCGCCTTGACGTCGGCGACTGCGCGCTCCACGCTGTCCAGAGCAAGCGTCATGATGCTGTCTCCATCAGTCTGGCGACGTATTTCGCGAGCACGTCAACTTCCAGGTTCACCCGGTTACCAGACTGTTTGCCTCCCAGCGTGGTCGCGCGCAGGGTCTCCGGAATCAGGCCGACCTCGAACCAGTCCGGTCCGACCGCCGTGACGGTCAGGGATACGCCGTCGATCGCGATCGAGCCCTTCTCTGCTACGAACCGGGCCAGGGTGGCGGGCAGCCCGAATCGCACCGATTCCCAGTTTCCCCCACCGGTTACGCCTTCGCTGGCGGGAGTGCCCCCAGAGCAGGGCGTGCGGTCCAGGACGACGCCGGTGCCGTCGACGTGTCCCTGCACGACATGACCGTCCAGACGAGAGTCGACGCGGGCCGCGCGTTCGAGGTTGACGTGATCACCCGCTGCCAGGTTTCCGATGACCGACCGGGTCAGCGTCTCGCCCATCACGTCGAAGCTGATGACGTGTGCGGACCCTTGATCTGCCCGGCCGACGACCGTCAGGCAGACGCCGCTGACTGCGATCGATGCACCGTGCGTGATGCCGTCGATGACCGTGGCTGCCCGGACCGTCAGCACGGCCGAATCACCCTGCACCTGCAAGTCGACGACCTCGCCCACTTCTTCGATGATTCCGGTGAACACTGCTCAGTTTTCCCCTGTCGGGTGGTCGCCCCAGATCGGGCGCGCGACGATCTTGATGTCCCCGCCGATCTGGACGACAGAGTCGATTTCCAGTGTGACTGCATCGTCGATCGACTCGATGCCGGCGTGACCGAGCGCACTCGGCCCGTCGCCGAGCAACTTCGGGGCAAGGTAGGTGATCACCTCGTCAATGCAGCGCGCTTCGATGAAGGCGCTGGCCAGGGTAGGCCCGCCCTCCAGCAGGATGTGCCGGACTCCCCTGTCGTAGAGGGCCTTCAACGCGAACCGGGGCACCGCAGTGTCCAGCACGAGCGTCTCGGCAGCACTGTCGAAGACCTGAGCACTGTCCGGCACCCGATGGCGGCGGTCGATGATCACGCGCAGCGGCTGATGATCGGCTGGCCGGTCATCAGCATCGCGGGCGGTCAATTGCGGGTCGTCGGCCAGGACAGTGCCGCTGCCGACGGCAACCGCATCGACGACAGACCGGAGGGCGTGGGCGTCGGCACGTGAGGCGGGCGAGGAGATCCAGCGTGAGCTGAAGTCGGCTGCCGCCACCCTGCCGTCGAGCGTGGCGGCGTACTTCCAGGTGACGAACGGGCGGCCGGCGCGGATGGCGTGCAGCCACGGACGAAGTGCTCCGGTCGCCGCTTGGTGCTCGCGAACGCCGGCAACAACGATGATCCCAGCCTCGCGCAATCGTTGGGCACCACCGGAAGCGACCGGATTCGGGTCCTCGACCGCGTAGATCATCTTCGCGATGCCAGCCTCGATGAGGGCGTCGGCGCAGGGGCCGGTAAGGCCGGTGTGGGCGCAGGGTTCGAGGGTGGCGACGGCGGTACCGCCCTCGGCCCTCCCGCCGGCGGCCTGGAGGGCGACGACCTCGGCATGTGGGCCGCCGACTGGCTGCGTCGCACCTTCGCCCGCCAGCGTGCGGTCCGACGCCAGGATGACGGCACCGACCGGCGGATTCGGGCTGGTCCGTCCACGGACCGTCGCGCCGAGTGCGATCGCGCGCAGCATGGCCGCATCCTCGGCTTCGGTCAGCTTCATCGGATTACCAGTCCATCGACGTGCGTGCCGCTTGGCGCAGCGCCTCAACGGCCCGCGCAGGGTCCTCGGCGCTGTAGACCGCCGAGCCGGCGACGAATACGTCCGCTCCGGCCTCGGCAGCGGCCCCGATGGTATCCAGCGTGATGCCGCCGTCGACCTCGATGAACAGCCGCAGGTGGCCGGACTGAACCTGTTGACGGGCCAGGCGGACCTTGGGCAGGACCTCGGCCATGAACTGCTGACCACCGAAGCCGGGCTCGACCGTCATGACTAGCAGCGTGTCGAACTCGCGCAGGATGTCCAGGTACGGCTCGAGCGGGGTATTCGGCTTGACGGACAGCCCGGCGAGGGCCCCTGCCGCTCTGATGGTGCGCGCGGTCCGGATGGCGTCGGCCGCGGCCTCGACATGGAAGGTGACGTTCGCCGCGCCGGCTTCGGCGTAACCGGGTGCCCACCGGTCGGGATCGTCGATCATCAGGTGGCAGTCCAGCGGGATTGCGGTGGCCTTGTAGAGGCTCTGGACGACCGGCAGACCGAGGGTCAGGTTCGGTACGAAGTGGGCGTCCATGACATCGACGTGGAGCCAGTCCGCGTTGTCGACGTCGTCGGCCTGCTCACCCAAACGTGCGAAGTCCGCCGCAAGGATGCTCGGCGCGATCATCGGCTCGTTGCGCCCGTGGCTCGTCACGCCCGAAGTCTAGTGAGCGGGTGGTTGGGGTCGCGCCTGCCTGGTCGCCTGCTACGCCCGGTCGGAAACGGCGGACGCATACGGTTCCAACGTGCGGCGAACACTCCGGTGTTGTGCTGACCTTCGATGGACGCCGCAGCTCACTGTCTGCTTCAGGGGGCAGGACTGGCGCGATTGGTTCGGAACAGATCCAGTAAGCCTTGTTGCGACGTCACGCCAAGCTTGCTAAAGACCGCAGCAAGGTGGTTTCGCACGGTGCTCTGTGTCAGGTAAAGGTTCGTCGCGATGATCGGCGGTCGATCGCCGTCGAGCAACATTGCCACAATCTCAAGTTCGCGCGCGGTGAGTCGGGCCAATCCGGGGACATCGTGATCGGTCAGGCCTCCCAAGATGCCGTGTGCAAGTTTGGCCAATTCGGCTCCTCGACCGAGTCGGACGAGGATGTCGGATAGGTCGTTGGAGGTCTCACCGTCGAAGGCACCAACCGATGACGGCAGGAAGATGAAGACGCAGCTGGGTGAAGGCTCCAACGGCAGGATCAACGTTTCGCAGTTGAGCGACCCGCCGTCGTTGTGGCCGCCGGTGCGCACCCGCAGGTTGACGGTCACGCCACGTCCTTCGGTCGATGCGTCAGTAACCGCGGCGAGACAGCGCGTAGCGTCATCCGGAACAACCAGCGAAAATAGGCTCATACCGGTTATCGTTGTAATGTCAAGGCTGAATAGTGTCTCGGCGTCGAGGCTAATCCGCTCGATAACCAGTGCTGAGTTTGCAGTCCCGACGACGGCTGGCGCCTCGCGCCAGGACTTGCGATCGGAAACCTTCACCTTCGGCCGATCCGCAACGATGATGGCCAAGACATAGTTTGATGGTGATTGGTGATCGAAGTTTCGGAGCCACATCCGAACGTGTAGATTCGGGCCCGTACTCCGGCGCAGAACTCGGAACGCTTCGATGCCGTTCAGCCTGATTCCCGCGATTAAATCCTGCCCACCTTGTGTGGGCTCGGTTGTAAACGTGTGAAATGACTTCCCCAGCACATCTCCGCGGCCCGGATCGAGCATTTCGGCGGCCCGAAGAGTCGTGGCGACGATCCGCGCCGACGGCACTTCCAAGACCAGTGCGGGCAGCGGACTGGAGCCGAGAACCTCGGACGCGATGCGGGAGAGTTCAGGCAGCGCAAGCTTGCCACTCGGCAGGGCAGCCGAGGAGTATGGACCACGTCCCACGCTTCACCCCGATGGCGTCGAACTGCCAATTACCAGATGCCTGGTACCCACTTGGCCAATAGTACGCCTGCACTGTGAGCGTCGTCTCCCCCTGACTGCCAAGTGCCGCAACGCACCGCCGTTGTGATGTTGAGCTACGCCGACGTAGACGATCCGTCCAAACATCTAGACGAAGCATCCTGGGTTCGTCCGGATACACACAT
Organism: Jatrophihabitantaceae bacterium; assembly: GCA_039923055.1. GTDB lineage: Bacteria > Actinomycetota > Actinomycetes > Mycobacteriales > Jatrophihabitantaceae > DASXYU01. The sequence continues at coordinate 280 of JBDTDN010000285.1, read as the reverse complement.
CAAACACATAACAGACTATATGGTCGAGTCGTTGGCGGAAAACGTCGATAGGCACATATTTAGGCCTGCAGTTGTTCGGGCAATATTGGTTCTTGGTCCCTGTTGGGGTCCAAATCGTCAATATTAGCTGGAATTGACTATGTGAATTTGGGATCGGCCTATTGAAAGCACGGTGTCAACTTATGTTTACCATTTAACGTAAGACGAGGCTGCACGCCTTGCTGCCCGCTGCCGCATTGGCGGCACTTCTCGCCGGGTCGATGGTCGTGGTATCCGCGCA
>JBDTDN010000284.1:0-10814 GCA_039923055.1 Jatrophihabitantaceae bacterium | reverse complement strand
AACCGGCCTCGGGCTACCGATCGTGCGTGACCTAGTCCGGGCGCACGGCGGCAGCATCCAGCTCACGGACCGCCCAGACGGAGCAAACGGCCTGCAGGCGTTGGTGACCCTACCCATCGACAGCGCGAACTGACCGCGGCTCAGCAGCCCGGTGGCAGCGTCGCCGGGGTCCCGGTCGGCAGGCAGGCACCCGTTGGCGCCGCATACTTGTACACCGTCAGCTGAATCGCCGTGGACGTCGGATATGCGATACCCGGTGTCGGATCCATCGACTGGACCGTGTTGTCCAGCTTCGGATCATCGGTCGGGGCATACGTCGGAGTCGGGATGTTCGTAAAGCCCAACTTGTTCAGATCCGTCTTCGCGGCGTCAAGCTTCTTGGTGGCCTCATTCGGCAGCACCACCTTGCCGTCCGAGACGGTCAGAGTGATGGTCGCGCCTTGCGTCGCCGTATTCCCGCCGCCCGGGCTCTGCTTGACGACAGTCTCCGGCGCATCGTTGGTGTGCGCCGGTGTTGGGTCCCGGACTACCTTGAATCCCTTGGTCTGCAGCAGGTTCGCGGCGTCCGAGTAGGAGATCCCGGTGACGGTCGGGACAGGAACAGCCTGCGGTGCATACGTTTGGAAGCGGACCTGCTGGCCGACCGGAAGCTTCGTGCCCAACGCCTTGTCCTGCGTGCAGATCTTGCCGAGTACCTGCTTCTGGTTGTTGTCGCACGTTCCGCTGGTGGCTCCGGCGTTGACGCCCACGAGTCCAAGCTTGGTCAGCGCGGCCTGGGCCGCAGCCGGATCCAGGCCGTACAGGTCCGGTACCTGCTTGGTCGGTAGATAGGTCTGGAACACGACGACGGAGTTCTCCGGGATGCGTTCGCCGGCCGTGACGACATTGCCCCCTTGGCGCAGGGTGCACACCGTGCCGGCATCCGGCGTGGTGTTCCCATCGCAGTTGTCGGGCGTCGTCGCAGGCGTGGCAGGGGTGAGCGTGAGCTTCTGGGCGGCGAACAAGGAGATGGCCTTGTCCGGCTGCTGCCCGATGACGGTGGGGACCTGCGCGGTGGGGCCGGTGGAATTGTTGTCCTTCTTGCTGACCAGCACGAGCGCGACGACCCCGCCGATCACCACGAGCATGGCGACCACAATCGCCAGCCAGATAAGGCCATTTCGTCGCGCACGGTCTGGCTCTTCAGGCTCGATTTGATCACGCCGCACGACGGCGACCGGAGGCACCGGTGTCCGCGCGATGAACTGGGTACGCTCGGCATCGCTCATCACTGCCTCGGCGGCGACCGGCTGGTTCGCCAATGCCCGCTGTAGGTCGGTGCGCATATCGCCGGCGGACTGGTACCGGTTGAGCTGGTTCTTGGCCAGCGACTTCATCACGATCGAGTCCAGCGCGGCGGGCACCTCGGGGTTACGTGCAGACGGAGCCGTGGCGTTCTCGCGCACGTGCTGGTATGCGACCGCAACGGGGGAATCGCCCTGGAACGGTGGAGATCCGGTAGCGAGCTCGTACAGCAGGCAGCCGGTGGAGTAGACGTCCGAGCGGGCGTCGACGGCCTCTCCCCGCGCCTGTTCCGGAGACAGGTACTGGGCTGTCCCGATGACGTTCGCGGTCTGCGTGACCGTCGCAGAATTGTCGGCCAACGCACGCGCAATGCCGAAGTCCATCACCTTTACCGCACCCGTTGGAGTGATCATGACGTTCGCGGGCTTGATATCGCGGTGCACGATGCCGTTGCGGTGGCTGAAGTCGAGCGCACCGCAGATGTCGGCACCGATCTCCATGACCCGTCGGGCGGGCAGCCGTCCCTCGGCCTTGAGCACATCTCGTAGCGTCCGCCCGGCAATGAATTCCATGACGATGTACGGCGCGACGGTGCCGTCCTGCCCGATGTCTTCCCCGGTGTCGTACACCGAGACGATCGAGGGGTGGTTCAGCCCGGCGGCGGCCTGCGCCTCGCGGCGGAACCGGTTCAGGAACGAGGGATCACGAGCCAGGTCGGCTCGAAGCACCTTGATCGCAACCTCGCGACCCAGACGGATGTCGTGGCCACGGTGGACCTCGGCCATGCCACCGTAACCGATGAGCTCACCGAGCTCGTACCGGCCGCCGACCAGTCGGGGCTGTGTCATCGTTGGTCCTCACTCGTGTCGTTCCCGGTCGTTCTCGATCGATTTGCGTGTAAATCGTTGCCCATCAGTGTCCCCCGCCTGACCTGAGATACGCCTCCATGACGGCCCGCGCGACTTGCGCCGACGCGGCCCCACTACTCGTGATGGGTCCGGCCATTTTGAGTTCGCTTCCATTCTCGATCACGACGGCAACCGCGATCCGCGGGTTTGAATCCTGCAAGGCATACCCGGTGAACCACGAATCCGGCTCAGCTTTGGTCGCGCTCGTGACTCCGGTATCGGCGGTGCCGGTCTTACCGGCCACCACCACTCCGGGCAGGTCGGTGATGTTAGCGGCGTGGCCGGTGCCCTCAGGCGAGGTCACCACGCCCAGCATCATCGCCTGCAGTTGCTGGTTCAGATCCGGGTCCAGCACCTGGTTGAGCAGGGTGGGTGTGGTGGTGTTGAGCACAGCCAGGTTGGGGCCGATCTCCTTACTCACCAGGTACGGCGTGTACAGCGCGCCGTTGTTGGCCACTGCGGACGCGAGCATCGCGTCCTGTAGCGGCGTGACCCGGACATCCCGCTGTCCGAATGCCGTCTGCGCAAGGGCGACGTCATCCTTGGCGAGTAGCGCCGGATCGCCGATCGTGGACTGTGCGACCGGGACCGGAACCTGCAATTGACTTCCGTCCAGCCCGAAGAGTTTCGCCTGCGCAACAAGGGCATCCACACCGATGGTGTTCACGGCCAGCTCCGCGAAGGCGGTGTTGCACGACTTGGCCAGGGCGAACGCCATTGTCGCTCTGTTGCTACCCGGCCGGCACTGCTCCGGGGTCGCGCCGGCGACGTTGAAGTTGTGGATACACGGCCCCGCATCGTTTGCCGGGCACGGACTGGTCTTGGTGGGCGTCAGCGGCCAGTAGTACTGCGGGGCATTGACGGCGTCGTTGGGCTTCACGCCTTCCTTCAGCGCCGCAGCCGCCGTGATGATCTTGAAGGTGGACCCGGCCGGGTACGTCTGGTTGAAGGCCCGGTTGAGCATCGGCCCCGGATCGGTCGGATTCTGCGCAAAGAATGCCGTCGGATCACCGGCCACCGCGGCGACCCTCGTGGCACCGGAGGTGTACGCGCCGCACGGCGCCGGCGCACTGATGTAGTTGGCCAGGTCGGTTGTAGCAAGCTGTCCGTCCGCTCCGGGCTTGCCGGGCCAGTCCTTGGCGGACGCGGCCGAGGACCACGTGTTACGCCCGCGCCAATCCAGTTCCTGCTTGGTCCACGCGGTGGTCTGCTGCTGCGAAGCCGCCGCGAACACAGCCGCCGGGACGACGGCCTGAACGAGATCCAGCGGGCTGGTAAAGCACCTATGGAAGCGGATCTGCACGTTGGCGTCATGTGAGCTGAGTGCGCTCGGGTCGTAGGAGGGCGTGGAAACAGCGGCCAGGATCGCACCGGTAGTCGGATCGAGCGCGACGACCGCACCGCGGACACCAGCGTTCGCCATCGCGCTGTAGGCGGCCTGCTGCGCATCCTTGTTCAGCGTGAGTTCAACGGTGCCGCCCTTGGGATTGCGGCCGGTCAGCAGCCCGGTGATCTGGGTTCCGAACAGTCTCGGGTCGTTGCCGGAAAGCACTTGATCCTCGGCCTGCTCCAATCCGGTCGCGTCGTAGACGAACGAGTAGGAACCGGTCACCGCTGCGTAGACCGGGCCCTGCGGATATTGCCGGAGGTACTTCAGGTCGTCCTTGGTCTGTTTGGAGACAGCGATCGCGGTGCCTTGGACGACGATCGGCCCGCGTGGACTCGCGTATTCGGCGAGCAGCACACGACGGTTGCCGGCGTGGTTGCGGTAGTCGCTGCCCTTGACGACCTGCACGAAGTTGAGGTTCACGAACAGCGCCGCAAGCAGCACGCCAAGGGTGATCGCGACCTTACGGATGGGCTGGTTCATCGGGGCATCACGCGGCGACCACCTGAGGGAGCGGGCTCTTGGACTGCGGCGTCGTTGCCGGGCGCCGGGCCGCATCGGAGATCCGCAGCAACAGTGCGAGCAGTGCGTAACTGCCCAGCAACGAAGAGCCACCGTAGGACAGGAAAGGCGTGGTCAGACCGGTCTCGGGCAGCAGTCTGGTGACGCCGGCGATGACGACGAACAACTGCAGGGCTACGAGAAAGGACAGGCCCGTCGCCAACAGCTTGCCGAACGCGTCCCGAACCGCCAGCGCGGCGGACAGCCCGCGGACGACGAACAACACGTACAGCATGAGGATTGCGATCAGCCCGAACAGTCCGACCTCTTCGCCGAAGGAGGAGATGATGAAGTCCGTCGCCGGTAGCGGGACGAGTTCTGGATGGCCACCGCCGAGACCGGCACCGAAGAGTCCGCCCGTGCCCAGGCCGTACAGGGACTGGCGCAACTGGTAGCCGTCGCCGCCGTGGGCTGGCGCGAACAGGTGCAGCCACACTCCGACGCGTGTCTGCACCGTGCTGAACAGTTGGTAGGAGACGAACGCGCCTAACGCGAACAGCAGCACGCCGATGACGACCCAACTGACCCGCTCGGTTGCGACGTACAGCAGCACAACGAACAGGCCGAAGAACAACAGTGACGTACCCAGGTCGTGGCCGCGCACCAGCACTGCGATACACACCAGCCAGGCGACGAGCAAGGGACCGAAGTCGCGGCCGCGTGGCAGGTCCAGGCCGATGAATCGGGACCGAACGGTGAGGCCGATTCGCCGGCCCGCGAGCGAGAGCACATCCCGCTTGGCGACCAGGTATGCAGCGCCGAAGATCGTCAGCAGGACCTTCGCGAACTCGCCGGGCTGGATCGAGAATCCGGCGACCCGAATCCAGATGCGGGCACCGTTCACCTCCGCGAATCGCGCGGGCAGAATCGCCGGCAGGGCAAGGAAGAACAGTCCGATCAGTGCAAGGGTGTACGCATAACGCTGCAGGACGCGATGGTCGCGCACGATGACGATCAGCGCGATGAACAGCACCAGACCCAGCGCCGTCCACACGACCTGGGTGGGGGCTGCGGCCCCGCTGAAGGTGTTGCCGTTCTCGATCGCTTGCTGCTTCAGTCCGAGATCCAACCGGTGGATCATCACTAGGCCGAGCCCGTTCAGCAGCACGACGATCGGCAGCAACAACGGGTCGGCGTACGGCGCGACCTTGCGGATCACCAGGTGCGTCACCAGGCCGATCACCGCGGGCACGGCGGCATAAGTGATCAACCTCGAGGAGAGCGCACCGTCGCGGGTCGCCTCGACGGCGGCTTCGGCGGCAACCACGATGACGACGGCAAAGACTAGGAGCAGCAGTTCGACGTTGCGCCGGGTCGGCACCGCGTCCGGCGCGGTTGCGGCGCTCATCCGGTGGTCCGGCAGTTGTCGGAGGGCGACGGTGATGGGCTCGTGATCGGCGGGGTCGAGGCAGCCGCCGTCGACGGTGAAGGAGACGCGCTCGGGTGAGCACGGGAGCGGGTCGGCGTCGACTTTCCGGTCGACGTCTTCGTTGGTGTCGGTGTCGGTGTCAGTGTCGCCGGCGGCCGACAGATCGGCAGCATGTTGTCGGGTTGCTGGAGTGTCTGGACGATCCGCTCGGCGTCCACCTTGCTGTTGGCGTTGATCCCGGAAGTCACCTGTACACGCGTGGTCTGGTTCAGGTCGGCCAACTTCAGGTCGACGCTCTCGCTCACCTCGTAGAACTTCAGCGGGCCGAAGGACTGGTTGACGCCGCGAAAGATCGCCACCTCGCTGCCGTCCTTGCCGACGAAGTAGCGGCTCTGGGTCGAGGCGTAGAGCAGCCCCAGCCCGGCGACCACGACGATGATGGCGCCGAGCGCGATCAGCCAGCGACGCGAACGGCGCCACAGGCTGCGTCTGGCTGGTTCGGCGACCACGACGCTGGTCCGCAGGTACGGCCGCGAGATGTGGGCCGCGCGCTCGGCCGGGCTGTCTGTTCCTGGAATGTCGGCCGCGGACGGATCGACGAATGCACCGGCGATGACGGGAACGTCGTCGACGATGTCGCCGACCTTGGCGTTGACTGCGTCGGCGACGATGACCGTGACGTTGTCCGGTCCGCCGCCACGCAACGCCAGTTCGACCAGACGGTCTGCACACTCCTGCGGATCGAGAATCCGCATCGTCTCCAGGATCGTCTCGGTGGAGATGACATCGGACAGTCCGTCCGTACAGAGCAGATAGCGATCACCGGGACGCGCTTCGCGGATCGAGATATCCGGATCGACCTGGGCGCCCCGCAGCGCCTTAAGGATCACCGACTTGCGTGGATGGTCCTTCGCCTCCTCCGGCGTCAGCTTGCCGGAATCGACGAGAAACTGGACGTAGGTGTCGTCGTGTGTGATCTGCGACAGTCCATCGCCTCGGAGCAGGTACGCGCGCGAATCTCCCACGTGCACAAGGCCGACACTCGTTCCAACGAAGCGCAGCGCGGTCAGCGTCGTGCCCATGCCCTCAAGTTCGGGCTTGCGCTGAACGGCGTCCTCGATGCGTTGGTTCGCCTCGGCGACCGAATCGCGTAGCGCCGCCATCAGATCGCCGAGTGAGCGATCCTCGTCGAGGTTCTCCAGGGTGCTGATGACGATCTTGCTCGCGACCTCGCCGGCGGCATGACCGCCCATGCCGTCGGCGATCGCCAGCAGGCGTGGGCCGGCGTACACGGAGTCCTCGTTGTTGCCCCTGACCAAGCCGAGGTCCGATCGCACGGCATACCGAAGAATCAACGCCATTAGCGCAATTCCAGAACGGTCTTGCCGATACGCAGCGGAACTCCGATCTCCATCGGCACCGGCCCGTCGAGCTTGCGTGAACCGAGGTAGGTGCCGTTGGTCGAACCGAGATCCTCGGCCAGCCACATACCGTCCTGGAACGTAACCCGCGCGTGCCGAGTGCTGGCGTAGTCATCGGTGAGTACGAGCGTGGAGTCGTTAGCGCGGCCGATCAGCACCGGTGCGCCGGTCAAACCGATCCGGGTGCCCTTCAGCGCCCCTTCGGTGACGATGAGGTAGCTCGGTCCGGCAGAGGAGGCCCGCGGCTGGGTGCGACCGCGGCGGCGTGCGGGTGGCGGCGTGGCCATCCGGGACTGCCCGCTGAAGCGAAGGTCGCCACGGATAACGCGCATGCAAGCGAAGACGAACAACCACAGCAGAGCGATGAACCCGAAGCGGATCAGTTGCAGAGCGAGGCTGGAGTTCACTGATAGCCCTGCCGACCGGGTTCAGCTTGATAATTCGACTGACCCTGACGGTTCTGCTGACCCTGATGACTCTGCTGACCGTGGAAAACGATCCGGGTGTGACCGATCCGGATCACGTCGCCATGCCTGAGCACCTGACTGCCGACTTCGTGGCCGTTGACCGTCGAGCCGTTGGTCGAGCCCAAGTCGTACGCGGTGGCGGTGTGCCCGTCGAACTGGACGTCGATGTGCCGCCGGGACACACCCTGGTCCAGCAGTTGCAGATCGGCGTCCGTACCGCGACCGACAACATTGCTGCCGACACGCAGCGTGAAGCGCTCGTCGGTCTGGTCCACGAGCAACGCCGCGGTGCCGTCGTACGGAAGACTCGGTGGTTCGGGCTGCGAATGGTTCGGTGCCGGTGCTCGCACGGGCCGCGGCAGTGGTGGCGGTTCGACAGCGGGCGGATAGCCCGGGACGACCGGCATCGAGAGCGAGTCGTGTGGGCGGCGGCGCGGCGGCGCGCCCTGTTCCATCCGAGAGGCGACACCGAAGATTCCGGTGTGCAGTTCCGGGTCCTCGGCCAGGAAGACCTCGATGTCGCCAATGGTGGTCCACCGGTTCTCGTCCAGGTACTCCTGTACGAGTTCGGCGAGAGAGCTGGTGAGTTGGGCCTCCCACGGCAGTAGCCGCTCGTTATCGGAGGGCGAGAGCGTGACGCGATACCGGTTGGGTGTGAGCACCTGGCCGTTGCCGACGATGCTCTTCTTGTCAGCCGCCTCGCGCTGCAGCGCCGCACCGATTTCGACGGGCTCGACCTGTCCCTTGAAGACCCGGGCAAACGCCCCGCCCACCAGCCCTTCGAGGCGGCGTTCGAACCGGTTTGCCAGGCTCATCGGTACCCCCTCGCTCGGGCGGGGATGATCCCCGCGTGATGTCGCGTAACCCCGGAAGTCTAACGGGAGCACCGATGCGGGCCATGAACTCGGCCCCGCGGCGCGTGCTACCGTTGCGCGTTGTCATACGTGCGAGGCGTGTTCTCGTAGGTGCCGGGCAAGTGGCGGAATGGCAGACGCGCACGGTTCAGGTCCGTGTGTCCGAAAGGACGTGGGGGTTCAACTCCCCCCTTGCCCACACATAGCGGCTCCAGAGCACGGCGCAGTAAGCGCTTGCGGGCACCCTGAACGGGAAGTCGAGCCAACGCCCGCTGCCCTCCTCAGAGCAGACATACCGAAACGGAACGTCAGCCGCCTTCGGCACCGTAGGCGTTCGTCGCCCGCGCGGCGCGCAGCAGATTCCGGTCAGGGATCCGTGACCGGGCAGCACTCCTCAAAGGTCGAGGACGAATCGCAGCCCTTGGTCTATGGCTCGTATCTGGTCAGGACCGACCATCCCCCGACGAGTTGCCAGCCGCTCGATGGAGACCACTCGTAGTTGGTCGCAGCGCGCGTAGGAGATATGGTCCATCAACTCTGTCCACAGCTCCGACCCGCCGGTCGTACTGCGCTGGTATCGCCTTAGCGTCGCAGCGACGCGGCCAAGTCGGCAGGGTCGTCCGCGCTGACCAGGACCCGTCGGTAGGTGGCGTTCCGTGCGACGATCACCACGCCAGGGCCGGCGCGGTGGATCAGCGCGAAGTCATGGAAGACGCCGTCACCTTCGTGGCCGCGCCAGGTGCCGATCGCCAGAAACCCGGGGATACCGGTACCGGGCATCCGCAGCCCGTCCAACTCGGCCATCACATCGGCCACGACGGCCACATCGACGATATCGGCCAGCGGTATCTCGATGTTCCGGCCGTGGAGGCCGAGCACGCGCTCGCTCACGGACAGTCCAATACGAAGCGTGTCGCCGTCGATTGACAGATCCGCCATGCCAGGGACGATACTGCCGTAACCTCAGCGGCCACCAGCGCCTGAGAGTGCGTGCACGGACTCGACGCGCCCGAGTAGCCAACCCTGTGAGCGGTGCAGTGGTCGATCTGTACATCCTGCATAACAACGGTATCGCCGCAATGCACGCGGGCGCCGTTACAGGGTGGAGGATCGGGTGAGCAGATCCAAGTCAACACCGACAGCAACGTCTCCGGCCGTGACGATCAGGTCGATCGCAGTCGTGCCAGTCGTGCCCACCAGCTGTGCGCGATCAGGTGCGCGGTGGCAGCACCCGGATCGAGCGCAGGATCTGATCGAACAGCGGAAAGTCGCGCCGCTCGTGCTCACGCAGCGTCGAGGCGTCCACGACGTACATGCGGTAACTGTTGGCCCAGACGTAGGCCAGCGACTGACTGGTGGCCGGTGCACCTGTCGCGTGTTGACGGGCCCGCACGGCGAACACCTTCGCGCCGGTGCTCAACACGAACTCCTCGGTGTCGATCAGCTCATACTCCTCGGCCGAGCTGGCCAGTTCGTCAGGGACGGCGCGGCAGAACCGCCGGAACCAGTCAGCACCGGGCTCTTCCGGTTCTCCGAGGACGAAGCCCACCGACGCTTGGTAGTCACCGGCGTCCGCTGGGTCGCGGAAAACCCGAAACCGCAACTCGTCGACGACCTGAACCTCCCACCCGAGCGGGACCCGCAGCGACAGCAACAGGTCGGCGTTGACCAGGCTGGTCCATTTCACCTCACTCACGTACGGCCTCACATCGCGTCGGTCGGTCACTGAAGCGAGGGCGACAGTTGCCTCGGGTTGACTCGCTGCCCGCATTCATAGCGCAATGAACCGGATCGAGTCGATCGCCGCGTCGAAGCTCGGCAGCAAGTCCTGGCTCGGTGCTGCGGCAATGATCGACAGCAGCCGCCCATCGGCGTCGACCGCAGTCTGGTGCAGCACCCGACCGGCTTGTTCGGAAACGACGGTCACCGCGTGGCATTCGTCGATCTCGCGGTCACGTCGAGACAGCGTCTGGTGATCGGCCGCGGCGAAGCCGTCGGCCAGGTCACGGACAACGTCCCTGCCGCCACCATCCTCGATCTCGCCGACGACACGGATCCGGACGACCGGCGTCGCGGCCGTCACCGGACCGTCGTCGGCCCGGTCGACGTACGTCGCGCAGACCTCATCCTCGCCGTTGAACTCGAAGCCCACCGGCAGCTCGATCGAGACCCCGGTGGCATAGCTGTAGAAGGCGATCACGGCTGGTCGGCTCACCGCCGTCACCGGCTCGGCACGGGAACGACCGATAGCAGGAAGAAGTGCAGCACGCCGCCGACGATCGTGACACCCCGCAGGCGCTGGCCGAAGGCATTGCCGATAGCGCCGGACAGCAGCATGTCCAGCTCATCGTCATCGGTGCCGCTGAACCTGCTCTTGTGCTTGTCGAGAATCGCCTGCACCACGCTCTTGCTCGGCTGCAATCCGGTCTTGGCTGCCTCGCCGGCGTAAGTCTTCAGATCGGCGATCAGATCCGACTGAGCACGAAGCACCTGGGCCGACCCGTCGTTTTTGGCCTTGGCGATACTGGCGAAGTTCGGCTCAATATCCAACATTGTGATCTTG
>JBDTDN010000283.1:0-5108 GCA_039923055.1 Jatrophihabitantaceae bacterium | reverse complement strand
CGTCACCCTCGCGCCGCACCTGGCTCCGTCCGGCCCGGCCAGAGTCGGGGGGTTATGGCAGGCCCGCGGCTCGGGCTTCGCCGGCCAGTCATTGGTGCGGATCGAGGTGGACGGCCAGCTCGTGCGCAGCGCCTACGCGGCTGCCAATGGCGTGATCGCGGTGCCGATCACCGTTCCTACGACGCTGGCGCCCGGGCCACACACGCTGGTACTGCGCGGGACTGCCCCCGACGGCCAGCCCCAGTTGGTCATCGCGCCGATGACATTCACCACCGACGCCGTCACCCTGCCCGCGCCTGGGCCGACGGTCTCCGGCACACCGCCGCCGACCGGCCCGACGAGGACGACACCGACGTCGCCGACTCGGTCGACCTCTCCAGGCTCGTCCGCCCAGACGCCGACGCAGCCGAACGGAGCCTCGTCCACGACTGGATCGGAGACGGGCAATGGCGGTGGTGGAAGCGGCAACGGCGGCGGCACGGGCGGTAACAGTATTGGCGGTCCGGGCAGCGGCGGCGTGACGTCGCCGGGGGCGACTCCCACTTCGTCGGCAGGCGTGGCCGCATCACCCACGCCGCAGCAGACGTTCGGCGGCGGGCCGCAGACGCCGGCGCCCACGATCGCTGCCAGTCCCCGTCACGCGAGCGACGGCATCGCCTGGCTGTGGTGGCTGATCGGCGCACTGGTATTGCTCGCGCTGCTGGCGATCGGTGGCCGCTTCTGGCTGGCCGGACGGCATGCGGCCCCACCGGCCGCCTGACCGACTCGAGAACGGCACGCCGGGGACGCCCTGCGGCTCTGTCCTGCGCACCCGACGGACGGCGCTGCTGTGCGGTGTCAGGCGGTGAGGACGGCCGTGTCGTGGTCGCTCAGCCGCCGAGCCAGCGCGTTCAGCATGCTGCGCGTCAGGGCAGGCGCCTCGTCGAGCAGTGCGCTGAACTCGCGCTGCCCCACGACGGCGAGCGTCATCGCGGTCAGTGCAGTGACCGTTGCGGTGCGGGGCCCGTGGCCCAGTAGCGCGACCTCACCGAAGTAGTCGCCGGACGTCAGCGTGGCGACCGTCCGCCCGTCGATCGTGACCTCGGCGTTGCCGTCCAGCACGATGAAGAATTCGTGACCGGCCTCGGCCTCGGTGGTGAGCTGACGGCCGGCCTGGACGTCGATCTCGGTGAGCAGTTTGGCAACGTGCTGCAACTCGCGGTTCGAGCAGTCCGCGAACATCGGGACGCGGGCCAGATCGTCAATGATGGAAGCGTTTCGTCTCATACTTCAAGGGTGCCACTCGGACGGAGTTTTCGCTTTATACATAGGCTAGAACGTGTTCCAACATACTGTTAGCGTGGCCACATGACCGCCATCACCCGCGCCGAACTCGAGTCCGCATTCCAGCACTATCAGGCCACCGTCGAACAGGCTGCGAGCACCGGTGATTGGACGCTGTTTGCCGGGCTGTTCACCGAGGACGTCGACTACTACGAGCACGTCTACGGTCGGATGAGCGGGCGTGCCGCCGTGAGCACTTGGGCGACGCGGACGATGACGAGGTTTCCGGGCAACTGCATGACCGGCTTTCCGATCTCGTGGTCGATGCTGGATGAGTCCCGTGGCTGGATCGTCTGCGAGGTCCAGAACCCGTTGCGCGATCCCGGTGACGGCAGTGCCCACGGCGCCGCGAACATCACCAAACTGCACTACGCCGGCGACAACCTGTTCAATTACGAGGAGGATGCTTACAACCCGGCGAACTTCCTCAGCGCGGTAATCGGCTGGGCCCGCGTGTCGGACGCCTGTGGCACGCTGCCGGAAGAGGGGCGTGCGTGGTTGGACGCGATGGCGCCGGGGTGGAAACGAGACTAAGGATCTGACATGACCGACGTGGTGACCGCACCGGAGCAGAACGTGCGGCCCTGGCCGGCGCTCTGGGCGCTCTGCCTGGGCTTCTTCATGATCCTGGTGGATTCCACGATTGTCTCGGTGGCGATGCCGAGCATCATGGCCGATCTGAAGGTCGACGTGAATGCCGCGCTCTGGGTCACCAGCGCGTACCTGCTTGCATACGCCGTGCCGCTGCTGATCACCGGGCGGCTGGGCGATCGATACGGCCCGAAGAACCTCTACCTGATCGGTCTGGTGCTGTTCACCGCGTCGTCGGCCTGGTGTGGGCTCACCGGCGACATCAATGGCCTGGTCACCGCACGGGTCTTTCAGGGGCTGGGCGCGGCGATGATGACGCCGCAGACGATGTCGGTGATCACCCGCGTCTTCCCGGCCACCAAACGCGGCCAGGCGATGGGCATGTGGGGTGCCGTGGCCGGAGCCGCCGTCCTGGTCGGACCGATCCTCGGTGGCCTGCTGGTCAACTTCGGCTGGGAGTGGATCTTTTTCGTCAACGTGCCGGTCGGTGTGGTCGGCTTCGTACTCGCCTGGGTCCTGGTTCCTACCCTGCCGACCAAGTCGCACCGGTTCGACCTCATCGGTGTCGGCCTGTCCGGACTCGGCATGTTCCTGGTCGTCTTCGGCATCCAGGAGGGGCAGACCTACCACTGGGCAGCCAAGATCTGGACGATGATCATCGCCGGCCTGGTCGTCATGGCGCTGTTCGTCCTCTGGCAGCGGCACATCAAGCAGGAGCCGCTCGTCCCGCTGGGACTGTTCAAGGACCGCAACTTCTCGGTGGCGAACGCGGCGATCACCACGGTCGGCTTCGCGATCACGGCGATGAGCTTCCCGATCTTTCTGTACGCGCAACTGGTACTGGGCCTGAGCCCGATCCGGTCCGCGTTGCTGCTCGTGCCGATGGCGGTAATCTCGGCCGTCCTGGCCCCGTTCGTCGGCAACCTGGCCGACCGGTACCACCCGCGTTACATCGCAGGCGTCGGGCTGGCGTGCTATCCGGTCTCGTTGGTCTGGCTCAGCCAGGTGATGACCGCCGATGCCGCTATCTGGACGCTGCTGCTGCCGATGACGCTGCTCGGTGTCGCGAACGGGTTCGTCTGGTCGCCGCTGAGTTCCACGGCCACGAGGAATCTGCCGATGGCAGAGGCCGGTGCCGGATCTGGCGTCTACAACACCACGCGTCAGATTGGAGCGGTGCTCGGTAGCGCCGCGATCGCGGTGCTGATGGAATCGCGTCTGGTGGCCAACGGGTTGCCGTCCAGAGCAGTCGAGGCACATCAGTTGCCCGCGTCGATGCACGTGGACTTTGCCGCGGCGATGGGGCAGTCACTGCTGTTGCCGGCGGGTGTCATCACGGTCGGTTTCGTTATCGTGCAATTCTTCCGGCTGCCTGCACACATGGGCACGGCATCCGTTCCGGCTGCTGCCACGGCGCCCGTGTCGGTGCCGGTCGACGTCACGTGAGCCCGACCCGCTGCCCTTAGCGCCGGGGCCGGGGTGAGAAGGTGACAGGCGTGGCTGATACGTCGGACTTGATCGCTCGTGACTTGGCCGCGGTGTGGCACCCGTTCACCCAGCACGCGTCGTGGCCGTCGGACGAGCCGCTGGTGATCGACCGTGCGTCCGGTGTCCGGCTGTTCGACACCGACGGAAACCGTTATCTGGACGGGGTTTCCTCGCTCTGGGTGACGGTCCATGGGCACGGCGAGCCAGCGATCAACGCGGCGGTCCATGCCCAACTGGACCGGTTGGACCATTCGACGTTCCTGGGTCTGACGCACGAGCCTGGGATCCGCGCGGCGGAGGAGATCCTGCGGATCGCGCCGGCCGGGTTGTCGAAGGTGTTCTTCGCCGGCGACGGGTCCTCCGCGGCCGAGGCAGCGATCAAGATCGCGTATCAGGCCGCAGCTCAGCGCGGTGAGGATCGTCCGCTCTACGTCCACTGCGCCGAGGGTTATCACGGGGACACACTGGGCGCAGTCTCGCTCGGTGGCGTCGAGTTGTTCCATGCGACTTACCGGCCACTGCTGATCGAGACCCGGATGGTTGCCTCGCCCGGTGTGCTGACCGCGGGCCAGACGCGCCTTGCGCGCGCTGCAGAGGTGCTGGCGCAGATGCGTGACGTGCTGGTGCGTGAGGGTGATCGGGTGTGTGCGGTGGTGATCGAGCCGATGGTGCAGGCTGCGGGCGGCATCCTGACACATGACGCCTCGTTCCTGGTCGGTGTCCGGGCGCTCTGCGACGAGTTCGGTGCGGCGATGCTGGTGGACGAGGTGGCGACCGGCGTCGGGGCGACCGGACGCTGGTTCGCCGTCGAACACGCTGGCGTCGAGCCGGACCTAATGGTGGTCGGCAAGCGACTGACCGGCGGCGTGCTACCGCTGTCGGCGGTATTGGTGCGCGACTCGATCTACGAGGCGTTCCTCGGCGAGGGGACCCGGACGTTCTTCCACGGGCACACGTACACCGCGAATCCCGTGACGTGCGCGGCGGTTCTGGCTAATCTGGCGCTGATGCACGAGCGCGGGACAGTGGCGCGGGCGGCCGCGATCGGGGAGCGGCTGGGTGGCAACCTCGACTCGATCGGCAAGTACGACGGGGTTCGCGAGATCCGTCGGGTCGGGACGATGACCGGAGTCGAGGTGGTCTCGGTCGGCGAGCGGACCGGGTTCCAGGTGTGTCGCGCAGCGCGGCGGCGCGGAGTGATCGTCCGCCCGCTGGGCGATGTCGTGGTGCTGATGCCGCCGCTGGGGATCACCGACGACGAGTTGGACGAGTTGACGGCCGCGGTCGACGACTCGATCCGCGAGGTTGTGCAATGAGCGACGCGCTGGAGCGGGTTCGGGCGGCGGTGGCGGCGCGGGAGGCCGCCGGACTGCATCGGGTGCTGCGCCCGCGTGCAGTCTCCGACGGCATCCTGGAGTTGGCCGGCAACGACTACCTCGGACTGTCGCGTGATCGGCGGGTGACGTCGGCGGCAGGGGAGGCGGCCCGAGTCTGGGGTGCGGGGTCCACGGGGTCGCGGCTGGTCACCGGGACGACGGAACTGCATGCCATCCTGGAGGCCGAATTGGCCGCGTTCCTGGGCGCCGCTTCTGCTTTGGTCTTCTCCTCTGGCTATCTCGCCAACGTCGGAGTACTGACGGCGCTCGGCGGACCGGACGTCACGATCGTCTCGGACGCCGGTAATCATGCATCGCTGATCGACGGTT
>JBDTDN010000282.1:0-9629 GCA_039923055.1 Jatrophihabitantaceae bacterium | reverse complement strand
TATCCAGGAAGTCGACGACCTGTACGGAGGTGACGCCACCGGTAGTCGGCAAGACGGTCGTCGGATTCTTGCCACTGGTGAACTGCCGGGCGATATCCGACGCGGTCTTGTCGGCGGAGGAGTCCAGCACCCGGGTCAGTGCATAGCGCTGCAGCACCAGCAGCAGCACGGCACCGGTCGCGACGGCGAACGTGAACAGCGCGGTGGCGAGCAGCGTCAGCCGGGCCCGCAGCGACTGCCGGGACCACCACCGGCCCGGCCAGCCAAGCTTGGACATCAGTCGGACATCAGCCGGTGGTGGTCGTCGCGCCGTCGTCGGCGGTCAGCCGGTACCCCGCGCCGCGGACGGTCTGCACGCTCTGCCGCCCGAACGGGGTGTCGATCTTGCGTCGTAGGTACCCGACGTACACCTCGACCACGTTGGCATCGCCGTCGTAGTTGGCGTCCCAGACGTGGTGCAAGATGTCTGCCTTGCTCACTGCGTCGCCAGCCCGCCGCATCAGGAACTCGAGCAGGGAGAATTCGCGGGGCGTCAACTCGATCGTCGCGTCACCGCGTTTGACAGTGTGTGCTGCAGGGTCCAGGACCAGATCGTCTACGGCGAGTGCGGCCGGGCGGGGCGTCACACCGCGGCGGAGCAGGGCACGGATGCGGGCCAGCAGCACCACGAACGAGAACGGTTTGGTGAGATAGTCGTCGGCGCCGAGATCGAGCGCGTCGGCCTCGTCATACTCGCCGTCCTTGGCCGTGAGCATCAGGATCGGGACCCAGTTCTGCTCGGCCCGCAACTGCTCAATGATCCGATAACCGGACAGGCCGGGCAGCATGATGTCTAGGACGACGACGTCGTAGGTGGTGTCCTGCGCGAGTTGCAGACCCTCGGGCCCGGTGTGGGCGAGGTCGACGGTGAATCCCTCGACCGCTAAACCGCGTTGCAGGGCCGACGCCAGTCGGATCTCATCCTCGACGATCAATAGCCGCACGTCAGACTCCTTTGCCGGTCATCGAAATCAGCGTCCACTGCCGGTGGCTGCAGGTCTGCTGAGTGCTCAGCCCGGTCACAGTCCAAAATCCGGATGCTTGGAGCAGTGAGGGTCCCGTCGATTCTGCAACGCCATCCGGCGCTCGGCTGGGGGCTGCCAGCCGTCGTGATCGGGGCTATCGCGGCGAGCATCACCGGAGTCTTCACCACCCAATCGTCCTCCGCTCCGCTTCCGCAGACCAATCCGCAGGCTATCGTTGCCGCGCTCGCGTCGCCCGGCGGTGACGGATTCTCCGGGACGATCCTCGCCCAATTGTCCTTCGGCCTGCCTGCCGCCGACACCACGGCTGCCATCACCGACCCGGACCTGGCCGACAGCTCAGCGCTCGCGCTGGTGACCGGGACCCATACGATGCGGTACTGGTACGGCGGCCCTCAGCGGCAGCGGGTCGCATTGCTCGGACCGGACAGCGAGGTCGACGTCTTCCGCGACGGAGACGACACCTGGCAGTGGAACAGCGACACCGAGGTCGCGACGAAGTCCACGGCCCCCTCCGGTGCCGGCCTGGCATCTGCGCCACTGACCTTCGGCGCGCTCACGCCGCGCGAGCTCACCGGTCGGGCGCTCGCCGCCGTAAGCACCGCGACCACGATCACGCTCGACGCGCAGCGACAGGTCGCGCACCGACCCTGTTACGACCTGGTGATCACACCGCCGCACGATGCCAAGACCCGGATCGGCTCGATACATATCGCGGTCGACGGCGCGATGATGATCCCGTTGGGGGTGCAGGTCTATGCCCGCGGCAGCAACGCCCCATCGATCGACGTCTCGTTCACCAGCCTCACCGTCAAGATGCCCTCGGCGGACTACTTCACGTTCTCCCCGCCGCCGGGCGCGGCCATAACCGCCGCCGCGATCGCCGCTGTCCCGCCATTGCCGAGCTTGACCGCGGCTCAGGCAACGCAGCCACGAGCGGTGGCTTCCAAGTCCAGTTGGGCTGCGGTCGACAGTTATCGCGTGACCGGTGAGCCGGATTCGGCGAGCCTGCTGCCGAGCGTGGGGGGCTCACCCACCGTCCTGCAACCGGTGTCCGGGACGTGGGGCACCGGGCGGCTGTTCGACTCGCCGCTGCTGTGCATCCTGACGGTGGACGACGGCCGGATGTACGTCGGTGCGGTCGAGCCGGCCGCCCTGTTCGCCGCCGCGTCCGCCCACTGACCGAACTCCCCTTACCGCCACCACAGCCTTCACTCGGGAAACCACGCGGCGCAGCGTTTGGCCCGGGACGAATGCCAGGTAGCAACAGATGATCGTCAGCGAGAACCAGCCGATCAACAGCGTCAGTTCGATACCCAGGTGCATGGCCACGCCGGCGGCCATCACCCACCACCGCGTGCGGGCGAACCAGAGTCCGAGAACCAAGGACGCCTCGACGGCCAGGGTCCCGTAGGTGAGCATCGCGGAGAGGATCACAGACGTAGCGAACGACTGCGGTAGGACGACGCGTCGTAGATCGTGCAGTTGGACGGACATGCCGACTGCGGTGCCGTTCTGCCAGTTGCTGCCGTGCAGTTTTGCCGTCACCGAGAACAAGTAGACGATACTGATCTGCAGTTGCAGCAGGCGAAGCCCCCACGGTGCGCGAAGCTGCGGGATCCGTTTGCGCGCGTCCAGCGACCAACATTCGCCGGCGGGCATCAGCGCGACGTAGAAGGCCAGTTCGCGCAGCAGCAGGTCACCGCTGTTCAGGATGTACACGTCGCGACGCTGGATGATGATCAGTAGCAGTGTGACCACCACGGCGGCGACGCGGGTATGCCAGCCGGCGGTCAGCGCGAGCGCCGCGGCGGCAAGTACTGCCAGGCTGCCGTACGGGGAGACCGGGAGCGTCCACCAGCCCGCGCTGCCGCTGACCGCGTCGGAGGTCAGCCCGTCGCCCGCCAGGAATGCCTGCGCGTCCGGCAGCAGGGACACGGTCCAGCCGAGGGTGAGCAGGCCGCACGCGATCCGCAGGGCGGCCATCGGGGCGGTGTCCGCCGGTGCGAATGCCCAACGCCGCCAGGCGTTGACGGCACTCAAGGCAACACCAGGGTGTAAAAGTCGTAGTGCTGTGCGGCCGGCCGCGGACCGGAGCCGCCGGGTACCTGGACGTTCTGGAAGGTGCGGGTCAGCACGACCTCAACCACGTCCGGCCCGTAGGTCCGGGCGTAGTAGCGGGCGGTCGGCTCCCACAAGTTCGAGTAGTCGTCGGCGCGCAGTCGTTCTACGTATTTCTGCCAGCGGTAGGTCCGATACGGGCTCAGCACCAACCCGTTGTGCGGGGGATCGATGCGCCGAGTGTGGCCGTCGGCGTAGGTAAGCGTCACGTATACGCCGACGCTGAACCCGCGAGGGTTCGGTGCGAACAATGCCCAGTCCTGTTCCAGTCCGAGCGCCTGAACGACAGGGCCGGCGGCCGGGCTGACCGCGTCGTGCGCGCTGCCGGCCGGCAGGTTCCAGCACACGATCGCCACGACCAGTACGCCCATGACGAGCGTGATCAGCGCCTGACCGACCCGGCTGTCTTCCAACCGCTGCCCCCACCGGACCTGGCCACCTGGACGCACCCGAGCAGTCTGGCGCATGCGACCGGTTATTGCAGGTAGGACTCGACGTCGTTGACGGGCCGTTCCTTGGCCGAATCCGGGTTCTCACCGGTCTCCTCACGCGCCCGGCGCTGACGCAGCAGATCCCAGGCCTGGTCCAGTTGTTGCTCGACCATCTGCAACCGGAGTCGATCCGCGCCGGCCAAACCATGACCGCCCGACCGCAGGTGCTTCTCCTCGGCGACGAGTTCATGAATATGGTCCAGGATCGTCTTGTCATCCATGGGCGAGCACCTCTTCCGGTCGCGAGTTACGTACGGTCAGTGCGATCACGGCCGCTGCAAGGACCATCAGACCCGCGCAGCAGAGCGTGACTATCCGATAACCGTGCACCATGACGGCCACCTCGCGGTAGGCCTCGCCGTGCAGGCCAGCCAGTGGCGGCAGGATCGCCACGGCGAGCAGGCCCCCGGCGCGCGCGATGGCGTTGTTGACGCCAGATGCGATACCCACGCCGTCGGCCGGCGCCGAGGCCATCACCGTCGCCGTCAGTGGAGCGACGATGCAGACCATGCCGACGGAGAAGGTCAGCACGCCCGGCAACACGTACGCAAGGTAGTTGCTGTGGTGGGCGTCGATACGCAGGGTGAGCAGCAGACCGGCCGCAGCGATCAGCGGACCGACGGTGAGTGGCAGGCGCGGACCGATCTTGGCTGCGAGCGCGCCGCTGCGCGCGGAGAACAGCAGCAGCATCACGGTCATCGGCAGCGTCGCCAGGCCGGCAGCGAGTGCCCCGTAGCCGCCGGCCACCTGCAGTTGGAGCACCAGCAGGAAGAAGAACGCGCCCAGTGCGGCGTAGGCGAACAGCGTCATCAGGTTCGTGCCGCCGAACGTCCGGTTGGCGAAGATCGCCAGTGGTACCAGGGGATTGCGCGTACGGGCCTCCACAGCGACAAACACAATCAGCAGCACCGCGCCGGTGGCAGTCACGCTCAGCGGGATGGTTGACCAGCCGTCGGTTCCGGCGCGCGTAGTGCCGAAGGTGAGTGCGGCCAGGGCGAGGGCGATGAGCACTGTGCCAGCGGCGTCCGGTCGCGGCGGACTGTGGGCGGACCTGGTCTCCGGGACGAAGCGCAGGCCGAGGACCACGACGGCGACGGCGATCGGCAGGTTGATCGCAAATGCCCAGCGCCAGGAGAAGTCCTGTACCAGCCAACCGCCCAGTAACGGGCCGAGAGCACTGCTCACTCCGGTGAGGCCGGACCAGGCACCGACCGCACGAGCCCGGTCGTCCTCGGCGAAACTGGCGGAGATGATCGCCAAGCTACCGGGCATCATCAGGGCACCGCCGATGCCTTGTACGGCCCGTGCGGCGATCAGAGTGCCCACATTCGGGGCGATCGCGCAGGCCAGCGACGCCACCGCGAACCAGACCGTGCCGAGCAGGAACACCCGCCGGCGCCCGAGTCGATCGCCCAGCGAGCCACCGAGCAGGATCAGGCTGGCCAGCGTCAGTGTGTACGCGTTCAGAACCCACTGCAGCTCGCCGAAGCCGGCATGGAAATCCGAGCCGATGTGCTTGGTCGCGATGTTGACAATCGTCGAGTCCAGGAACGTCATCCCCGAGCCAAGGATCGTCGCGGCCAGCGCTCCCCGCCCGCGCGCAGTGCTCAGCAGCAGCGGTTCGCTCACATCTGAGAGTGTGCCGGGTCGGCGGATGTGGACGTTCGGTTGGGGCCTTCTGGTATCGGTTTGACATCGACAGTTGCGAACTGTGACCGATTCCTTGCTACGCTTGTCGTGGTTGCCGCTATGGTCGCTCGGAGCGCAAGTTTCGGCGGGCAGGTAATCGGTTGATCGTCCTTCTCTCGGCTGTCGGGAAATGGTGTTCGCCCGGTGGTGACCTCGGAACTCGCACGGTGCGGATTCCATGCACAGCAAGAGGAGAAGTTGACGTGGCACAAGGCGTTGTCAAGTGGTTCAACAGCGAAAAAGGCTTCGGCTTCATCGCACCCGACGGCGGCGCGCCGGACGTGTTCGTGCACTACTCGGCGATCCAGTCCGACGGGTACCGCTCGCTCGATGAGAACCAGCGCGTCGAGTTCGACGTGACTCAGGGTCAGAAGGGCCCGCAGGCGGAGAACGTCCGTCCGGTCTGATCGAACGCAAGTCTGCTCAAACGCACGACAGCAGGGGTTCCGCTTCGGTGGAGCCCCTGCTTCGCCTACGCGCCCACTACCGGCGCTCAAAGCTGGTCTTTAGCTCGGACCGCGGTCAAGGTAGTGGTACTGCTCGTTGGGCATCTGCCCGGTGGCCAGCGACATACGGTTGGTGAAGTTGTACATCGCGGCGATCTCGATGACGTCCCAGATCTCATGCTTGCTCAGGCCGAGACTCTCCAGGTGTCGGAGATCTGCCTCGGTCGCCAGATGCGGTGTCGCCGTCAACTTCTCGGCGTACTCGCAGATGGCATAGCGCCGCTCGTCCAGGTCGGCATGGCGCCAGTTCGTCGCCAGGTAGTCGGCCAGGATCTCTCCATCAGGCTCGTTCTGCCGCAGCGCGACGCGGAGTGCATGTCCGTGCGAGACGATGCAGTACGTGCAGCGGTTGTAGGCGCTGACCACGACCGCGATCATTTCCCGGTCGGCCGCATCCAGGTGCTCGGTCGGTTCGTGCAGTTGTTTATAGTGCGCGAACCAGGCCGAGAAGCGTTCTGGCCGGTAGGCGTACCCGCGAAACACGTTCGGCAGAAAACCGATCCGTTCGCGTGCCTTGCCGAACAGCGATCGCAGCGAATCGGGCAGGCCGTTCTCCTCGATCGCTGGGAAGAACCATGCAACGCGTGCCATGTCGGCCGCCTTTCCAATGTAGGAACAAGCTCTCCTACACCTTTGCAATGCCGGTGGGCCCGGGCAAGTGCCCGGTGGGACGGGGCGTTGCAAAGGTGAGCGAGCACGGACGCCCAACTGTTCACCCCGCCGGCCCGAGGTGGGCACTGGCCCGTGCACGGCGGCTAGGGGGATCCCCAGTTGACGATGGTGCCGTTTCTCCTTGACGTCAGCCGAGGAGGACCAGACTCAGTTCGCTCGGCCCGTCGGCGCGGATGCGGATCGGTACGCCCCAGTCCTGGCGCGCCAAGTAACAAGCGGGATGTTCACCGTCCTGGTCGCACGACGCGGCCTGTGCGGTGATGTGTAGGACGCCCTCGGTGACCGCACCTAGGCGCAGCGTCCGGGTCAGCGGTTCGCCGTCGCCTGCCCCATCGGTGAGCAACTCCGGCGGGGACGCGCTGACCGTCAGCCGCGTGGATGCCCCGAACTGATCGTCGAGCTTGCGCCCGGGCGCCGGTTTGAACTCCACGCGCAAGGTCAGCGTCCCGGGTCCAAGGTCCGTGACCGCACGTTGGGTCTGCAGCGGCGCGCCGATGACGCGGGAGAACGCCGGGTTCGTCCGCACCAACCGGTGCGCCGCGGACTCGATCACGACCAACTCCCCGTCCACCAAGAGCGCACCGGACGGCTCGGCCAGGTCGCGGACCAGCGTGGAGACTTCGGAAGTGGTGGGATCGTAGCGGCGGATCGCCCCGTTGTACGTATCGCAGACCGCGACCGAACCATCGGCCAACATCGCGACGCCCAACGGATGCTGCAGCCGGGCGTCGGCGCCTGGACCGTCCATATGCCCGAAGTCGAACAGTCCTTCACCGACGACGGTGTGCAACTCACCGGCCAGCGTCAGGTACCGCAGCGCGGAGGTTTCGGCGTCGACGAACCAGATGCGCGAGCCGTCCACCGCCAGCCCAGACGGTTGGGCCAGCCAACAGTCCGGCGCGGGACCGTCTCGCAGCCCTTCGACGGTGGTGCCGGCCAGCACCTCGGCCGCGCCGCTGACTGGGTCGACGGACAGCAGCAGGTGTACCCCGGCGGCTGCGACTACGAGCCGTTCGGCGGCAGGCCACCACGCCACGTCCCACGGCGAGAGTACGTCGGGGATCGGGCCGGTGATCGTACGGACGGCACGCAGCGCAGCGGGCAGGTCGATCGTGGCCAAGACCGCACCGTTGGACAGCCGGATGCCCCGCAATACATGGTTGGCGGTGTCGGCCACCACTACGTCGTACTCGACGAGGCCCGCTGGCAATAGCGCCAGGCCGTTGGGCTCGGCGAACTGCGCGGCCTCCGCCGGTCCGTCACGCAGTCCGCGGACGCCGGAGCCGATGCGCCGCAGCGGCGTGTGCAGATCCGAGCTGAGTTCCACCAGCGCATGCTGGCCGGCATCGGCGACGAGCAGTGTGTCGGCGTCCCGTCCGGTACGAGCGGCCGGCAGCACGACGGCCTTGGCGGGAAAGCGAAGCGTCGAGGATGTCGGCTGCAATGGATGAAACGGTGCGTCAGACCGCCGCAGCGTGCCCCGCGCTTCGTGCTCGGCGGCCAACGCGCGGATCGTGGCTGCCAGTGCGGTGATCTGTCCCTCACCTGCGGCCTGCGCGACGACATATCCCAACGGGTCGATCAGCACTAGTGTGGGCCACGCACGAACCGCGTATTGCTGCCACAGCCACAACTCTGGATCGTTGACGACGGGGTGCAGAACCTCGTGCCGCTCGCAGGCCGCGGCAAGCGCGGCCGGATCGGCCTCATGTGCGAACTTCGGCGAATGAACGCCGATGACCGTCAGGATGTCGCCGAACTGCGCCTCGAGCGGACGTAACTCGTCCAGTACGTGCAGGCAGTTCGCGCAGCAGAACGTCCAGAAGTCCAGCAACACGAACCGGCCTCGCTGGTCGGCGATCGTCAGCGGCGAATCAACGTTCAGCCAGTAGGCCGATGCGAGAAGTTCTGGCGCGCGAACCGCGCTCATCGACGTGGACTCATCGACGGGCGCGGCTCATCGGCTTGAGCTCAGTGGATGATCGAGCGCGCGGCCGCAGCGGTGAGTTCCTGCTGCATGGCCGGCGAGGCGTTACGCAGCGTGCGGTTGAACTCGCGCATGTTGCGGCGGCTACGGATCTTGCGGACGATCTTGCTGGTGCCGGACATCTTCGGCCTCTTTCGTTATCCCGGACTTCGTTGTCCCAGGTTTGGTTGGTGTTACTAGGGATAACGGACATCGTCGAGGCTCTATGCCGACATGTGTTCGAGGACACCGGCGGCAGCGATCAGAGCAGTGCCAGGCCCGGATCGTGCAACACGGCTGCGACGTCGGCCAGGAACTGCGAGCCCTGCTGGCCGTCCACGAGGCGGTGGTCGAACGAAACGGCGAGTTGGGTGACCCACCGTGGCTCGATTTGCTCGATCCCGTCGCGTACGGTGACCCACGGCATCCGTCGGATCGCGCCGAAGGCCACAATGCCCGCCTCGCCCGGATTCAGAATCGGGGTGCCGGTGTCCACGCCGAATACACCGACGTTGGTGATCGTGATCGTTCCGCCGGACATGTCCCCCGGAGCGGTCTTTCCTGAGCGGGCCGTATCGGTCAGTGTGCCGATCGCGCGGGCCAGTTCGAGCAGCGAGCAGTCCTGCGCGTCCTTGATGTTCGGGACGATCAGCCCACGCTCGGTTGCGGCCGCGATGCCGAGGTTGACGTAGTGCTTCAGGACGATCTCGCCGGCGGCCTCGTCCCAGTGCGAATTTATCTCCGGCGTCTTACGTGCAGCGAGCAGGATCGCTTTCGCAACGAACAGCAGCGGGCTGACCTTGACGTCCCGAAAATCGCGCCTAGCAGCGACTCGATCGCGCAGTTCCATCATGGCAGTGACGTCGATGGTCATGAACTCGGTGACATGCGGGGCGGTGAACGCCGAGGCCACCATCGCGGCGGCGGTGTGCTTACGGACGCCCTTGATCGGGATCCGGGTCTCCCGTTGGCCGGAGCCGGCCGCTGGCAGAAAGGCTCCGTTGGCGGCGGACGCAATGTCGTCGCGGGAGATCGTCCCGTTCGGGCCAGTCGGGCTGATCCCGGCTAGATCCACGCCCAGGTCCTTGGCCATCTTCCGCACCGGCGGTTTGGCCAGCACCCGGTGTGCAATGGGGGTCCCCCCGGCAGTGGGGGCGTAGCC
>JBDTDN010000281.1:0-5049 GCA_039923055.1 Jatrophihabitantaceae bacterium | reverse complement strand
GTCTTGGTGTGCGGGGCCACCTGCTCGGTGGCCGGCTCAGCTTCGGCCGGATCCCCCTGCGTGACTGGCGCGAGCGGCTCGTCGGCCAGGCGCAATGGCAGCGGCGGCGTGTGGAAGTCATCCTTTGGCGCGACGGAGCGTCCGGTCGGGGTCGGCCGCGGGTCGAAGTCCCGTTCGGAGATGTGACGCGGATTCTCATCGAGCGCGTCCTGGTCGAAGACATCCTCGACAACCGGGATGGGGCCGGTGTGCGCATGTGGCATCGCAGGGAAGGCCACCACACCGGGCGCAAGTGGTGGCGCGGACACCAGGTTCGGCCGCACCGCTGGTTCGCGGGGATTGACCGGACGGATCGGACGGTCGCTGAGCAGGTCGGCCGCGGTGTCATCCAGCGGACTGACCTGGCGGGTACCGAGGTTCAGCAGCCACTCCGCCGTACGGTCGATGTCGCCGCCGAGCCAGCCGGCGACGACGATCCACTGGCCGTCCTCGCGCCGGCGCGAGTCCCAACGCACGGCGGCAGGGTCCAAGCCGTGGGCTGCGAACCGCGCGTCGACGGCCTCGCCGAAAATCACGGTCTGCCCCTCGGTGGTGCTGCGTCGGGCGCGCGCGCGACGTGCCTCATCCGCGATCCGGGCGCGTTCCTCGAGCACCGGGCCGGCGAAGCGCAGCACCTTCTCCAGCGACATCGCGTTGTCCTCGGCCAGGGTCTGTGGCGATTCTCCCGCGCGCACGCGCATCTGGATCTCACGAGGACCGATCGCAGCCTCGGGCTCCGGATGTGTCGGCGTCAGCCTGGGCAGATCGGAACGGACGGCATCGCGCATCGGCACGTCGATCAGCAGCAGGAATTGTTCATTGCCGTCCGCGGTCTCCAGGATGACGTGGTTCCCGTCGTCACCCGGTTTAACGAAACGCAGCTGTCGCATGGCCTGACGATAGGCGCGCAACGGCCGATTCGGCAGGAGCACACGCCGAGCTAGAGGCGCTCGACTACGTAATCGATGCAGGCGGTCAGCGCGCTCACGTCCTCAGGGTCCACGGCCGGGTACATACCGATCCGCAACTGGTTGCGGCCCAGCGACCGGTACGGCTCGGTATCCACGATTGCGTTGGCACGCAGGGTCGCGGCGACTGTGGCTGCATCGACGGCGGCCTCGAAGTCGATCGTCCCGACCATCGGGCTGCGCAGCGCCGGGTCAGCGACGAACGGGGTCGTGTACGCCGTCGCCTCTGCCCAGTCATACAGTCGGGACGAGGAGTCCGTGGTGCGCCTGACCGCCCAGTCCAGCCCGCCCTGCGCGAGCAGCCAGTCGATCTGATGCGCGAGCAGCCACAGTGAGAAAACGGCCGGAGTGTTGTACGTCTGGTCCTTGCGCGAGTTGTCGATGGCGAGCGTCAGGTCCAGCGACGGCGGCAGCCACCGGGAGGACTTGAGCTCGGCGGCGCGATCGAGCGCGGCGGGGGAGAAGGCGGCGAGCCAGAGCCCGGCCTCGGCCGCGAACGCCTTCTGCGGCGCGAAGTAGTAGACGTCCGTCTCGGCGAGGTCCACGGCCATGCCCCCCGCCGCGGATGTGCCGTCGACCAACATCAGCGCACCCTTGTCGGCACCGGCGATGCGGGCTACCGGCAGCGCCACTCCGGTGGACGTCTCGTTCTGGGTCCAGGCGTACGCGTCGATGCCCACCTCAGCATGGGCGGTCGGCGCGCTGCCGTACTCGCTGCGGATGACGGTCTGCTCGCCCAGGAATGGCGCACCCTCGGCCACCTTGGCGAATTTCGCGGAAAACTCCCCACAGACCAGGTGCTGTGCCCGGTCGCGGATCAGGCCGAACGCGGCGGCGTCCCAGAACGCGGTGGAGCCGCCGTTACCCAGGACGATCTCATACCCGTCGGGCAACGCGAGCACTTCATTGAGCCCGGCACGGATTCTGCCGACCAGCGCCCGTACCGGTGCCTGCCGGTGGCTGGTTCCCAGCAGCGTGCCACCCGTCGCGATCAGAGCCTGAACGGCGGACGTGGGCACCTTGGACGGTCCGGAGCCGAAACGTCCGTCAACCGGCTTGATGTCCTGCGGGATGGTGAGCTGCGCTGCCGTCACCATTGGATTCTCTCACCCGCGCCGGACCGCATTTCTCAGCAGTCCGATGGTATACCCGTAACGGCGATCAAGGACCCAACACGCGGGCGAGGTAGTCGTTGCCGAACAACCGTTGTGGGTCAAGGCGATCGCGTAGCGCAACGAAGTCGTCGAATTTCGAGTAGGTGGCGCGCAGGGATTCGGCGTCGCGGAAATGCAGCTTGCCCCAGTGCGGCCGGCCGTCCACGTCCTTCGCGATCGCCTCGACAGCCCGGAAGTACGGCTCGTGATCGCGGCGGATGTACTGGTGCACTGCGATGTACCCGGTGTCGCGGCCCTGTGCCGTCGAGAGCCAGATGTCGTCGGCGGCAGCGAAGCGGACCTCGACGGGGAAGCCGATCTGCTCGCCGCTTCGAGTGAGATATTCCTCGATCTCGCCGAGGACCTGCGGCACGGCAGCCCGTGGCACGGCGTACTCCATCTCGCGGAACTTGACGCGCCGCGGGGACGCGAACACGTTGTACGAACGGTCGATGTAGCCGCGGGCACTCATTGCCCTGGCTGCAAAGGCATTCAGGCGTGGAATGAGCGTGGGACGTCGGGTGGTCAGTTTGTTGATCGCGTCGAAAACAGTGTTGGACAGCAGTTCGTCGTCGATGTACTGACGCACCCGACCCAGTGGCTGCAGCGGCGTGTCCGGCAGGACCCGGTTGTTGCGTTTGGTCAGTGTCCGCCGGGTGTGCGGGAACCAGTAGAACTCGAAGTGGTCGTTGCCGTCGACGTTCGCATCCAGGTCCACGAGCACGTCGTCCAGTGGTTCGGGCGACTCGGCCGCAGCGAGGGCGAATGCCGGCTCGCACTGCAGCGTGACGGTGGTAAGGACGCCGAGAGCGCCTAGCCCGACGCGTGCTGCCGCGAAAACCTCCGGGTTCTGCTCCGGACTGCAGTTCAGCAGGGTTCCGTCGGCGAGAACGAGTTGCAGCGCACGGACCTGGGTGGCTATGCCGCCCAGGACGATGCCCGTGCCGTGGGTACCGGTAGAGATCGCGCCGGAGATCGTCTGCACATCGATGTCGCCGAGGTTGCTCATCGATAGCCCCAGCTGCCAGAGCGCGCCGTTCAGATCGTGCAGACGGGTGCCGGCCAGGACCGTGACCAGCCCGGTTTCGCGGTCGGCGCGCAGGATTCCGGCGAGTCTGTCCAGTTGGAGTTGGACGCCTGCCCTGCGGGCTACGCCGCTATCCCCGGGGGAGCCCCCACCAGGTCTGCCGATCGCGGTGAACGAGTGGCCGGCGCCGATCGGCTTGACGTACATGTGGTTCTGCACCGCGGTGGTGATCGCGTGCTGCACGCCCTCGACCGACCGTGGGGACTGGAGGACCACGTCCGCGCTCACGTTGCCTGCCCAGTTCGTCCACGTCGCCATGCCACCCACTATGAACTGGACGTTCGTCCAAGTCAATACTTGACTTGGACGCTTGTCCAGATGTTTGATGTGGCAGTGACCGCACGGATGTCCTTGGCCGATCGACGGGCGCAGCTCATCGACGCCGCACTGGCTGTTGCCACCGCTGATGGCATCGCGGCGACCACCGTGCGTCGGGTCGCGGAACAGGCCGGCGTCGCGCTCGGCGTCGTCCACTACTGCTTTGCGGACAAGGACGAACTGTTTGCCGCGCTCGCCACGAAGATCGTCGATGACCTGAGCGTGGCCGGTACCGAAGGGCTGATTCTCGATGAGTCGGCGCCCGACCTGGCTACGGCCCTGCGGTCAGCGATCGCCGGACTGTGGGCGAGCATCGAGGCGACGCCGAACGAGCAACTGCTGACGTACGAGATCACCACGTATGCGCTGCGCGACCGGTCGCTGCGGTCGGTGGCGATACGACAGTACGAGGCGTCGCAGGCCGCGGCCGAGGCGTTGTTGTCCCTGGCCGCGTCGGCATGTGGCGCGACATGGCTGTGTCCGGTCGCCGATTTGGCGGCCGAGGCGCTTGCCTTCGTGGACGGGGTGACGTTGCGCTGGCTGGTGGACGGCGACGCCCACCGAGCGCAGGTTCGGTTGGACGGGTTCGCCGGCTACCTCGCCACCCAGGTGAAACCGCGCCGTAGGTCGGCGAAGAAGAAGACCGAGAGGACGTCACGATGACGGATCTGGACGCACTCACCGCCGCGACCGCGCACCTGGACCCACCCTTGATTGCGTTGGACCTGTCCGCGCTACGCGCCAACGCCGCCGACCTGGTTCGGCGGGCAGCGGGTACACCGGTCCGGGTCGCGGCGAAGTCGGTCCGGTGCCGGGCCGTTCTGGAGATCGCCCTGGCCACGCCGGGTTTCGCGGGCGTGATGGCTTATTCGGTGCGCGAGGCGATCTGGCTGACCCGGTCTGGCATCCAGGACATCCTGCTTGGGTATCCGAGCGTGGACCGGGGTGCACTGGCCGAACTGGCGGCCGATCCGGCATTGGTCCAGGCGATCACGCTGATGGTCGACGACGTCCAGCAGCTCGACCTGATCCGTTCGGTGACCGACGCGCCGCTGCGGATCTGCCTGGACGTGGACTCCTCGCTGCGGATTGGGCGGATCCATCTGGGCGTGCGGCGCTCTCCGTTGCGCACGCCGGACGATGTGGTTGCCGTCGCGAAAGCCGCTGTGACGCAGGGATTTCGCGTCGTCGGTGTGATGTTCTACGAAGCGCAGATCGCCGGTCTACCCGACTCGTCAGCTGCCGTCAGATTGGTCAAGAAACGCTCGGCCGCCGAGCTCTCCCAGCGCCGAGGAGCGGTCGTGCAGGCGGTCGAGGTCCTCACGGGGCCATTGCAGATCGTCAACTCCGGCGGTACTGGCAGCCTCGAGGTCAGTAGCGCCGATCCGTGCGTCACCGAGGTGACCGCTGGCTCCGGGCTGTATGTCCCGACGCTATTCGACAACTACCGCGCGTTCGAGCCGCGTCCGGCATTGTTCTTCGC
>JBDTDN010000280.1:0-6424 GCA_039923055.1 Jatrophihabitantaceae bacterium | reverse complement strand
CGCCTTTACCGCGGCCTTGGTCGGTGCCGCCTTGGCTGCGGGAGTCTTGGCCGCCGGAGTCTTAGCGGCGGCAGCCTTGGTGGCAGTGGCCTTCTTGACGGGAGCACTGATGCGCTTGGTGGCGGTGGCCGCTGAGACCGTCCGCTTGCTGGCTACAACGAGTTCATCGGGCTGCTTACTGGAAACCACGGAAGACCTTTCACCGCATGAGCACGCGCACCGAGGTCCGGACGCGGGCGCTGATTCCGCTGAACGCGGAGGGTAAATTCCTGGGTAGCAGGCCGTCTGTTTGTCGGCTCAGATTCGAGTCCAGTACGTGCGCAGTCCCTGTGGGTGTCATTGTACTGCGGACTCGCCGATGTGCGAGCCGGGCCCTATTCGCCGCGCCGTTCGGCAGCCGCGATCGCCGCACCGACGATGCCTGCATCGTTGAGCAGTTCGGCCGGTTTGACCGGCGTGTTGAGCTCCAGCAGCGGTACCCACTTGTCGGAGTCCTTGCTGACGCCGCCGCCGACGACGAACAGGTCGGGCGTGAACAGGCGTTCCACATGTGCCATGTACTCATTGACGCGCTTGGCCCACTTCTTGTATGACAGGTCGTTCTCGTCGCGGACCGACGCCGCCGCGCGCTTCTCGGCATCGTGGCCGTCCAGTTCGAGATGGCCAAGCTCGGTGTTGGGGACGAGCGTGCCGTCCATCAACAGCGCGCTGCCGATCCCGGTGCCGAACGTCAGCAGGATGACGACGCCGTCGACACCCTTCGCCGCACCGAAGCGGGCCTCGGCGATACCGGCGGCATCTGCGTCGTTGAGCACGATCACCTGGGTGCCGCTGTCGGTCGCCCTGGTGAAGTAGTCGTCGACGTCGGTGCCGATCCAGCTCTTGTCGACGTTGGCGGCCGACCGGGCGATGCCGTGCTGGATGACGGCCGGGAACGTCGCACCGACGTTGCCTTTCCAGTGGGCATCAGCCAGCAGTTGGACGACGACCTTCGCGACTGCATCCGGAGTGGACGGGTTCGGTGTCAGGATGCGTGTGCGTTCGGTGACGAGGGTGCCGGTCGCAAGATCGACTACCGCACCCTTGATCCCGGTACCACCGATGTCGATCCCGTACGCCCGGCCTGATCCCTGCGAGCTCTCGCCCACGATCGCGTCTCCTTCGCTCGTCGGTATGTCGATGACCCTATCGCCGCCGCCGCTCTTGGCGTGGTGCGATGGAGACATGACTACCGACGGCACGCCAGACCCTGACCAGATCGCGGTGCTCCAGTCGTTAGCTGTGGAACTGGCCCGTGGTGCCGCAGAGCTCGTGCGGACGCAGCGCGCGGCCGGCGTCCAGGTCTGGACCAAGAGCACCGTCACTGATCTGGTCACCGCGACCGACCGAGCGAGTGAGCGCTGGCTCGTCGAACGGATCGTCGCAGCACGACCCGAGGATGCGATCCTCGGGGAAGAGGGTGCCGAGCGCCCCGGTTCCAGCGGTGTGCGGTGGGTACTGGACCCGATCGACGGCACTGTCAACTTCGTCCTGGGCCTACCGCAGTACGCCGTATCGGTGGCGGCTGAATTGGACGGTGTCGTCGTTGCGGGCGCGGTGTGCAATCCGCAGACAGGGGACCTGTACGAGGCCGGTCTGGGCGGCGGAGCGTTCGTGGAGCGACCGTCGGAGCAGCGCACCCGGCTGACCGGCCCGCGGTCCGTGCCGCTGGGTCAGGCTGTGGTCGGCACCGGCTTCTCCTACGATGCGAGCCGCCGTCGCCGTCAGATCGCGGTCGTGGCGCAATTGCTGCCTCAGATCGCTGACATCCGCCGGATGGGTTCGGCCAGTCTGGATCTGTGCCAGGTCGCAGCGGGCCGTCTGGATGCGTACTTCGAGGCGGGGCTGAGCCCGTGGGACTATGCCGCGGGTGCACTGATCGCAGCCGAGGCAGGGTGCGTCATTACCGGCCTTCGCGGCCGAGAGGTGTCGGGTGCGCTGGCGGCCGCTGCCGGCGCCGACCTGGCGCCGGACCTGCTTGCGCTGCTGGAGCGGCTGGATGCGGACTCGGTCTGAAGGCGCTCGGGTCAGCAGTTGCTGGACGGCGTCGGGACCGGAGCGGGTGAGACCGCGAGAGTGATGCCACCCGCCTTGAGCTTGGCCGTGACGGCTGCTGGAGCGGTGAGGCTCTTGTACTTGGCGCCGATCGAGAGCACGACGGTCGAGGTCGTGGAGTCCGTGGTCACCAGCTTGGCGTCCGGCACGTAATAGGCTAGGAGAAGCGCGCCACCGGCTCCGGTCGGGCCGTACCGGATCTCGGCGACTCCGGCCACGAGCGGTGCGTCGTTCCCGGCGATCGACGGGATCCTGAAACCGTCCTTCTTCAACAGTGCGACGACGCTCGCTCCGAGCCCGTTGTGACTGGTCGAGTTCAGCACCGACAGGGTCACCGACGTGGGTTTGGGCAACTGCGTGGGTGGCTTGGCCGGAGTGGTCGAGCAGGTCGCCTGATGGTTGGGCGACGGGTCGTCACGGTTGAGCACCCGCCACCAGACCAATGCGGCGAGCAGGCATAGCGCAAGCACGAAAATCAGCGCCGGCAACGGCCGCCGTATCTTCGGACTCGTCATGGTGTGTCGACCCTTCTGGACTGCCTTGCAATGCGGTATCCGAGCCTATCTGGGGTCGGCGGGAATGCGATGGCACGCCCCGCCGTTGAGTCCAAACTCAGGCCGGGTAACGTTCCGCGCCTGACGGCTGCGACAGCAATGTCACGACCGCGATGCAGCAGCGAAGGCCGGGCACAAAATGCTCGTCCCGGACGTTGCAGCGCCGGACGGTAAATACACAACTGAGTATCCGCACACAGCACACGATCACAGCACAATGCAGTGGCGATCCCACGAGGAGTTGAGGGTAGATGGCGACCGATTACGACGCCCCGCGTCGCAGCGACGCCGACGAGATGAGTGAAGACTCCCTCGAGGAGTTGAAGGCACGGCGCGCTGAGGCGCAGTCGGGCACAATCGACGTCGATGAAACTGAGTTGAACGAAGCGCTGGAACTACCAGGTGCAGACTTGTCCAGCCTGTCCGGCGAAGAGCTCACGGTGCGGGTGCTGCCCAAGCAGGATGACGAGTTCACCTGTTCGAGTTGTTTCCTGGTGCACCACCGCAGCCGGCTTGCGCGTGAGCGCAACGGCAAAGCGCTCTGCCGCGACTGCGCTTAAGTAGTCAGAGGGTAGCTCGGAGGGTGGCGCCGCCGTCGATGACGAGGGTCTGGCCAGTCAGCCAGGCCGCGTCGGGGCTGGCCAGGAAGGCGGCCGCCGCCGCGATGTCCTCCGGTTCGCCCAGGCGTCCGAGGGGGTAGTTCGCGGCCGCGGCGGCCTCATCGGCCTCGTACAGGGCTGCTGCGAACTTCGTCTTCACCACGGCAGGCGCGATCGCGTTGACCCGCACCCGCGGCGCCAACTCGGCCGCGAGCTGGAACGTCAGCCCGATCAGCGCCGACTTGCTCACGCCGTAGTAGGCGATGCCCGGAGCAGGGTGCAGACCGGCGACCGAGGCGATGTTGACAACAGCTCCGGCGCCGTCTGCACCCAGCCCGGCAGCCAGGGCCTGGCGCACCCAGGACAGCGTGGCCAGGACGTTGACGTCCATGATCTTGCGGGCCGCGGACTCGCTCAGGTCGAGCAGCGATCCGAAGGCCGGGTTGATTCCGGTGTTGTTGATCAGGACGTCGAGCCTGCCGAACCGTTCGACCGCGGTGGCGATCGCGGCAGCCTGATGTGCGGCGTCATCGGCGGAGCCCGCGACGGCGACCGCATGCTCGCCACCGCCGAGTTGCTCGACCGCCGATGCCAACGCCTCGGCCTTGCGGGCGGTGATGACAACACGTCCGCCCTCGGCGACGATCCGGGCTGCGATGGCCAGCCCGATGCCGCGGCTGGCGCCCGTGACGAGTGCGACCCGGCCGGCGAACCGCTGCCCGTGCGAGGTGATTTCGGTCATGTCCGAAGCGTAGCGGGCGCGGTTACCGGCCGGTACGCAGCAGTTCGACGACGTGCTGCGGGCGTCGAGTGCTGATGACCCAATACGGCGTCGGGTCCTCCGGGTCATCGAGCCAGAGCTGGACGCCCGGGCCGATCCACGGACGGATCGACAGGTATGCGGCCGGGTCGCCCTCACGCCCGACCACGCGACGTAGGGTCGCCGCGTCCAGGGCGATCGCGCCGGTGACGTACTTCAGGGGTAGGTGCGCGCCGCGAACGTGGACCTCACTGTTGGAGATCTCCAGCCTGCTGTGCCCGAGCCACCACACGAGCAGAACCGACAGCGGCAGCATCGTCCCGAACGGGATCCAGTCGGTGAGCCGGAACCCGGCGACGTGGAACTCGGCAGCGAGCAGCGAGGCGACGAACAGCGATACGAGGTACCACCACCAAGGGGTCCTCAGGGCCTCGCGATAGCGCATCCCCGTCTGGCCCTGAGCCGGCGGAGTCTCGCTGCTGGTGGCCACAGCATCGAGGGTAACCTTTCGCCCCGTGAGCCCAGACCATGAACCGGCCGCCGTTCAGTTGCAAGTTCTGGTCCAGCGACTGGATCCTGAGCTGCCGCTACCGGCGTATGCACTGCCCGGCGATGCTGGCGCGGACATCGTGGCGGCCCAGGATCTGAACCTGGAGCCGGGCGAACGCGCGGTGCTGTCGACCGGGATCGCGATCGCGCTTCCGGACGGCTACGCCGCGTTCGTCCATCCGCGATCGGGGCTGGCCGCGCGCGCCGGTCTGGGACTGGTCAATGCGCCGGGAACCATCGATTCCGGTTACCGTGGCGAGATTAAGGTCATCGTCATCAATCACGACCCGGTTCACGCGCTCCAACTGAACCGGGGTGAGCGGATCGCGCAGCTCGTGTTCCAGCGGGTCGAGACGGCAACCTTCCTTGAGGTGGCCGAGCTGCCGCCGTCGGTGCGTGCGGCCGGTGGCCACGGTTCGACCGGTGGTGCGGCCGCGCTGACGATGAGCGGTCTGTTGGGCAATAGCGACAGCGGGGAGCGGTAGTGGCAGCGCGTGGCAACAGCAAGAAGACTAGGGCGGAGCGGGCCAAGCTGGACGCGACCCCGCCGTGGGAGACGCGCGTGCGCGAACAGGCCCCGGCAACCGTAGGCCCGTTCGACGAGCAGGACGCGCCCGAGGACAAGATCAACCGTGTTGATCTGGGGGCGCTACGGGTACCGGTCGCTCCCGGTTTGGACGTCCGCCTGGAGGTCAACGAGGCGCAGCAGGTCATCGCGGTCACACTCGCCGGCGGGGGCAGCACGCTCCAACTCGGCGTGTTCGCTGCCCCACGCATCGAAGGCATCTGGGATGAGGTGCGGGCGGAGATCGCCACCTCCATGAACGACCAGCGCGGGCAGGCGAAGGAGCTGCTGGACGATGCGTTCGGTGTGGAGCTCGCTGGCAAGCTGCCGGGCGACGGCGGCACGTTGGTGCCGGTGCGGTTCATCGGTGTGGACGGTCCACGCTGGTTCCTACGGGCGATGCTCGTCGGCGCCGCGGCAACAGATTCGGGCAAGGCTGCGCCGTTCGAACAGGCGCTGCGTAACGTCATCGTGGTCCGAGGCAGCGATCCGCTGCCGGTCCGTGAGCCCGTTCCGTTGACGCTGCCCAAGGACGTCGTGCTGCCCGATGGCAGCGGCGGCGAAGTCGCCGGCTGAGTGCGGCACCCGGTTACGCTGTTGTCGTGGGCCATCATCTGTCGTTGCTGCACCGTCTGACGGCGAGCGCGCATCACCTGGATGCGGCAGAGTTGCAGTCCGACGTCGAACGGCTGTCCTGCACGTTGCTGAGCGACGTGCACCGTGGCCAGACGGTCACTGTCGGTGGACGCCTGCGGGCGGTCGTCTACACGCCGCGAGAGACTGTCCCCACCCTGGCTGCCGAACTGTTCGACGGCACTGCCTCGATCAGCCTGGTCTGGTTGGGGCGTCGCCGGATCGCCGGGATCGAGCCGGGACGCCGTCTGCTGGTGCGGGGTCGGGTGGGCATCCACGACGGTCGCACGGCCATCTACAACCCCTGGTACGAATTGCAGAGCGGCGCACTGTGAGCAGCGACGGGTCAGCGGCCAAAGCGCCCGCCCCGGATCGTCTGGCCCTGCGCGATACCTATCGCAAGCAGATGATCGACAGTATCGGCGGCTGGAGCGGCACGGTCATCACCGCATTGCCGACGGTGGTCTTCGTCATCGCCAACGCGATCAGCGGGCTGAAGCCGGCGATCCTCACAGCAGTCGGTACCGCGGTCGTGCTGGCCGGCTACCGGCTGATGCGCAAGCAGTCGACCCAGCAGGCCATCTCCGGCCTGTTCGGGGTCGTCATCGCCGCGCTGATCGCACACCACACCGGCCAGGCCCGCGGATACTTCCTGCTCGGCATCTGGACG
>JBDTDN010000279.1:0-3533 GCA_039923055.1 Jatrophihabitantaceae bacterium | reverse complement strand
AACCAGGGCCTCGATCTCATCGCCGACCTTGACGACCTCGTTGGGGTCGACGTCGTGCTTGATGGAGAGTTCGCGGGACGGGATGACACCTTCGGTCTTGTAACCGATGTCGAGCAGTACTTCGTCGCGATCGACCTTGACGATGGTGCCTTCGACGATGTCGCCATCGTTGAAGTACTTGATCGTGGAATCGATGGCTGCGAGGAAATCCTCGACGGTGCCGATGTCGTTGATCGCGACCTGAGGAGTGGTCGGGGTTTCGGTGGTGGACGTCATTGAGTAGGTGGGTCCTGACAATTAGTAGAGCGGCGCGGGCACGTCCGGTCGATCGGCATTCACGAACTCCGAAAGGCGACCTACTCCATGTCGAGGCCACAGACCTGCTCCGCAGGCTCCAGCCTACTCCAGGCCCGTGATTGCACGGAAATTACCCACGATCAGACGGCCGCCAGCGCATCGCGCAGCACGGCGACCGCTTCGCCCAGCGCCTGCCGCGCGGCCGGGACGACGCCCGGTATCGAGATGTAGCCGTGGACGGCGTCGACGTAGTTTGTCAGCCGCGCCGGGACGCCGGCCGCCTGAAGCGCTTGGGCATAGGCAGATCCCTGATCGCGCAGAGGATCGTGCTGTGCGGTCTGGATCAATGCCGGAGGCAAACCTGCATGCGACGGCGCGCGTAGCGGCGACGCGTACGGCGTGATCGCCTGTTCTGCGGTGCAGTACCGCCCGCTCGCCGCACCCAGGTCGGCCTTGCCCAGGATCGGAGCGTGCGCGTTCTCGTCCTCGGAGGGGAAGGAGTCGACGAATTCGACGGACGGATAGAGCAGTAGCTGGAACGCGATCGACGGTCCACCTCGATCACGAGCCATCAGCGCAACGACCGCCGCCAGGTTCCCGCCCGCGCTGTCACCCATCACCGCCAACCTGGCCGGGTCTATGCCCAGTTCCTCGGCATGCTCGATGGTCCAGACCGTCGCTGCGTAGCAGTCCTCCGGCGCGGCCGGGAACGGATGCTCGGGTGCGAGTCGGTAGTCGACGGACACCACCACCGCGCCGACACCGCCCGCAACCGAGCTGCACCACCACTGCGACTGGTACGGATCGCCAGCGATGAATCCGCCGCCGTGGAAGTTGACGATCACGGGCAGGATCTGTCCGGCCGTCCCTCTCGGCCGGTAGATGACGACGCCGAGATCGGTGCCGTCGGGGACCGTCGCGGTCTGCTCGATGATCAGTACGTCCCGATTGGCACGGCCGGTGATCAGCGACGCGCCAGGCAGTCGAGTCGCCCGCCGCTGGCGATCGCTCGCCGCTCGGACCTTGTCATTGGGAAGCTGGAACATCGACTTTCCCGTGAGCGTCGACAACAATTTCCAGAACACTGCTGTCTGCAGCGGAATCGCCACCGTGCCTGCCTCTCAATGAATGCCTGCACGGAACCGTACCGGGCTCCAACCTGGCAGGATCGCGCGCATGAGCGAACTCCCGCCGACCGCAGGTGTCACCAGGCGGGCGGCCGACGCCGCGAGCACGGTGCGCGCCAACCGGCGCTGGTGGGACGACGAGGCAGACAGCTATCACGTCGAACACGGCGCGTTTCTCGGCGCTGCCGACTTCGTCTGGTCGCCCGAACGCCTGCGCGAACATGACGTCCACCTGCTCGGCGACGTCCGCGGCAAGCAGGTGCTGGAGGTCGGCTGCGGCTCGGCGATGTGCTCGCGCTGGCTGCTCACCCAGGGCGCGCATCCGGTCGCCTCCGACGTCTCCGCCGGAATGCTCCGCCACGCGCGCACAGCCAACACCGAGACCGGCATGAGCGTCCGACTCGTCCAGGCCGACGCGCAGCGACTGCCGTTCGCCGACGACAGCTTCGAGGTCGCGTTCACCTCGTTCGGTGCGATTGCCTTCGTCGAGGACTCCGCACGTGTCATGCGCGAGATCGCCCGTGTGCTGAAGCCAGGCGGACGTTGGGTGTACTCGACGACCCATCCGCTGCGCTGGTGCTTCCCCGACGACCCGGGCCCGAGCGGCCTCACCGCGACGATGCCGTATTGGGACCGCACCCCGTACGTCGAGTTCGCAGCAGACGGCGAGGCAACCTACGTCGAGCACCACCGCACCCTCAGCGACCGGGTCCGCGAACTGGTCGCGGCGGGGTTTCGCCTGCTGGACATCGTCGAACCCGAGTGGCCTGCCGGGCACACCGAACTCTGGGGACAGTGGTCCCCGCTGCGGGGCGCCATCCTGCCCGGCACCGCGATCTATGTGAGCGAACTAGCCCGCTGAGCGTGGCGCGCTAGGCAAGCGCACCGCCCGGAACTACGGTGCAGGTAAGAGAACGAACCTGAGCGGAGGATGCGGATGACTTACCGAACCGAGACCACGTCGCGTACCGGCATCAAGCGCGCGCGGCACATCGTGGCGGCGTCCGTAGGTGCACTTCTGCTGTGCGCCTCGGCAGTCATCTGGTCGGCCACTCCCGCCGCCGCAGCCACGCCCTCGGTGACGGTTACCCCGTCGTCCGGATTGACCGATGGCCAGAGCGTCACCGTTACCGGGTCCGGTTTCACCGTGGTGCCCTTGATCGTCGTGGTTCAGTGCGCCACAACCGCCACATCCAGCGGCGCTGGTTGTGACACCAACGACGTGCAGTTCGTCTCCAGTGATCCGGGCGGGTCGTTCACCGCCACACTCAAGGTGCGCTCGTCCTTCTCCGGCACCGATTGCACGAAGGTGGCGTGCATCGTGCAGGCACATGAGGGGACCAACCCGAGTACGGGTCTGACCGGGACGTCCGCAACCCTGCACTTCGGCGCGGCGGCTCCGGCCAGCACCACGCCTGCGGGCACGGCCAAGACGACGACCGCGCCGGGTCAGGCGAACCCGCCGGCCGTCACCACAGGTGGCAGCAGTTCCGGGACCACGTCAGGAGCGACCGACCCCGGCACGAACTCGCCCACGCAGGCGACGAAGTTGCCGACCGGGGCCGATACCGGACGCGCCGTGCTGACCGGCCCACCACTGCTCGCCGAGGTCGGACTGCTGTTGGCGCTGGTGTTGCTGGGTGCCGGTCTGATCGGATACCGCCACAGCCGCCGATAGCGGTCCGGCACCCGCAGTCGCTGGGCAGGCCAGTTCAGTGCGCGGCGTCGTGCCAGGTACGCCCTACGCCGACCGATACGTCCAGCGGAACGTCCAGCGCGTACGCGCTGCCCATCTCGCGGCGGACCAGCGCTTCGACCTGATCCCGTTCGCCGGTCGCGATCTCCAGGACAAGCTCGTCGTGCACCTGCAGCAGTAGCCGCGACTTCAGGCCCGCGGCGGCCAGTCCGCTGTGCACGCCGAGCATCGCGACCTTGATGATGTCTGCGGCGCTGCCCTGGATCGGCGCGTTGAGCGCGGCGCGTTCGGCCATCTCGCGCAGGTTCCGGTTGTCGCTGTTGAGCTTGTCCAGGTAGCGGCGCCGGCCCATGATCGTCTCGGTGTAGCCGGTCTGCCGCGCATCCTCCACGATCGAGCGCAGATAGTCGCGC
>JBDTDN010000278.1:0-5964 GCA_039923055.1 Jatrophihabitantaceae bacterium | reverse complement strand
ACAACAACCGCTCCCAGCACGACCATTCCCACGACCGTTCCGACAGCCACGACGCCGAATTCCTCTGCACCGGTGACCACACCCACCACGGCAGCGGTATCCACCATCGCCCCGCCGACGAAGCCGCTACGGACAAGCACGGTGCAAAATGTGGACGGCAGTACCCTGCTGGTGAGCATCTGGGTACAGAAGGCGGACCCGACCTGCACCGATCACGCCTATGGCGCGGCAGTGATCGCCTACCTCACCAAGTACCCGTGCGCAGGCCTGCAGCGGAGCCTGGCGACGACCACCATCGACGGGCATGCGGTCGGGATGGCAATCTCCGACCTCGGCTTCAAGGGCACCGCCCCCACGGTCTACCAGACGGCCGGTAACTTCGTCACGCTCGTGGAGAAGGACGGCACCGGCAACCTGGACGACCTGCTACGTGACGGGTACCGACTTCCGGCCGGGCCGTCGTCAGTACCGGACGTCGACGCCTTCAGCGCACTCGGCCAGGACGCGGGAGTGGAGATCGTCGAGGCCTGGTACCTGGACGGTCCGACGACGTCGAACGACCCGGCACTTGTCGCGATGGAGCGGTCGATCTTCCTGCAGCTGTCCTGAGCTGTGGCGGCAGTTGCGGTGGGGCCGTAGCGTCGAGGTCGTGACTGCACCCTCCATCGCCACCCTCGGCGAACTACGCGCCTCCGGCCATGTCCACCGCAGCGTCAAGGCCGAACTCCGGCAGAACCTGATCGCCCGCCTTGCCGCCGGGGAGCCGAGTCTGCCCGGCATCGTCGGCTTCCAGGACACCGTCGTTCCTGAGGTCGAACGGGCCCTGTTGGCCGGTCATGACATCGTCCTGCTCGGCGAGCGCGGCCAGGGCAAGACCCGCCTGATCCGCACGATCGTCGGGTTGCTGGACGAATGGACGCCGGTCGTTGAGGGCTGCGAGATCAACGATCACCCGTACGCACCGGTGTGTTCGCGCTGCGTCGCACTTGTCGCCTCCGACGGGGACCTGACACCGGTCAGGTGGAAGCACCGCAGCGAGCGGTTCGGCGAAAAGTTGGCCACACCGGACACGTCCGTCGGCGACCTGATCGGCGACGTCGACCCGATCAAGGTGGCCCAGGGACGCACCCTGGGTGACCCGGAGACCATCCACTACGGCCTGGTCCCCCGCACGAACCGGGGGATCGTTGCCGTCAACGAGTTGCCGGACCTGGCCGAACGCATCCAGGTGGCGCTGCTGAACGTGCTGGAGGAACGCGATATCCAGGTACGCGGCTACCAGCTCCGGCTGCCGCTGGATCTGCTGCTCGTGGCGAGCGCGAACCCCGAGGATTACACCAACCGCGGCCGGATCATCACCCCGCTCAAAGACCGCTTCGGCGCGGAGGTCCGTACCCATTACCCGCTTGAGCTGGCCGACGAGCTGACGCTGATCACTCAGGAGGCGGCGGTGCTGTGGACCGATTCCGAGCACGCGGCACCGGTCGTGCCAGCCCATCTGCTCGAAGTCGTCGCCCGCTTCGCCCGCGCAGTCCGGGACGCACCTCAAGTCGACCAGCGATCAGGCGTCTCGGCCCGGTTCGCGATCGCAGCTGTCGAGACAGTCGCCGCCTCGGCGGTCCGGCGCGCTGCAATCAACGGCGAGCCGCTGGCCGTCGCGCGGGTGTCCGATCTACCGTGCGTAATTGCTGCCTCCCGTGGCAAGGTCGAGTTCGACGACGCTGACGAGGGCCGCGAGTTCGACGTTCTGGAGCATCTGCTGAGGCGGGCGATCGCCGATACCGTCCGCGCACGGCTGGCCGGGCTGGACCTGCGACCGTTGCAGGACAAGTTCGACGAGGGGCTGAGCGTCGCGACCGGCGACGCCGTCGGAGCCGACCAGGTGCTCGCCCAACTCGGCCCGGTGCCGGTCTTGTCCGCGCTGTTGGAACGCCTTGAGCCCGGCGGCATCGGCGAGGGCCCGGCCGCCGTCGGCATCGCGGCCGCGGTCCTGGAGTTCGCGATGGAAGGGCTGTACCTGAACAAGCGACTGGCCAAGGACTCCGACGGCTCCCACACCCGCTATGGCGGCTGACGTGACCGACTTTGACCCCGCCATCGGCGTTGTGCGGGGCAAATCACCCCGATCGCGGGGTCAAAGTGAGAACCCGGTGCGCCAGTGAGCAGTAGATACGCAGCGTTCCACGGCGGACCTGATCCGTTGGCGCCGCCGTTCGACATCCGCGAAGCGCTGGACGAACTCGGCGACGACGTCCTTGCCGGGTCGTCGGCCCGCTCGGCGCTGGATCGCCTGCTGCGCCGCGGAACGGACGGCCGCAACGGGCTGGACGCGCTGCGCAGACGGGCGCGCGAACGCTCTCGCGAGTTGCGCAAGAGCGGTCAACTGGACGGCACCCTCAAGCAGGTCCGCGAACTGCTCGACACCGCCGTCGAAGCCGAACGCACCGCGCTGTTCCCCGATCCGGCTGATGCCGCACGGATGGCCGAGGCCGAACTCGACGCGCTGCCGAGCGACACCGCCCGTGCCGTCCAGTCGCTGACCGACTACCAGTGGCGCTCGACCGAGGCGCGCGCGGCGTACGAGCAGATCCAGCAGTTGCTGCGCGAGGAAGTGCTCGACGCGCAGTTCGCCGGCATGCGGCAGGCTATGCAGAACGCGACACCGCAGGACATGGCACGCATCCGCGAGATGATGGCCGCGCTCAACGACATGCTCGACGCCGACGCCCGCGGCGAGCACACGCAGTCCCAGTTCGACCAGTTCATGCAGTCCTATGGCGACTACTTCCCGGACAACCCGAGCAACCTGGCCGAGCTGATCGACGCACTCGCCCGACGGGCCGCGGCCGCCCAACGGCTGATGGACTCGCTCACGCCCGAGCAGCGCGAGGAACTGCAAGCCCTTATGCAGCAGGCAATGGGTGACGCCGGCCTGGCCGAGCAGATGAGCCGACTGCAGCAAGGTCTGCGCTCCGCACGTCCGGATCTGCGCTGGGCCGGACAGCAGCGGATGGACGGCGAGCAGGCGATGGGTTACGCAGACGCGACCGGGGCACTCGCCGACCTCGCCGACCTGGATCAGCTCGACGAGTTGCTCAGCCAGGACTATCCCGGCGCGAGCCTGGACGACATCGACGAGGACCTGATCGAGCGCGCACTGGGGCGGGCGGCCGTCGACGACCTCGCCCGACTGCGTCAGATCGAACGTGAACTACGCAAGCAGGGATACGTCGAGCGCGGCAGCGACGGGCTCAAGTTAACTCCGCGTGCGCTGCGTCGCCTCGGCTCGACGGCATTGCGCCGGGTCTTCGACGTGCTCGCCTCGCGCGGTCGCGGCAGCCACGACGTCCGCAACGCGGGGGCGGCCGGTGAGGTGACCGGTGCGAGCCGCGAATGGCAGTTCGGTGATGAGCAACCGCTGGACGTCGCACGCACCGTCCGCAATGCTGTCCTGCGCACCGCTTCCCACGGCGGGCGGTTGCAACTCGCCGCGGAGGACTTCGAAGTCGTCGACACCGAACGACGCTCGTCCGCGGCAATCGCACTGCTCGTGGACATGTCGTACTCGATGGAGTTGCGCGGCACCTGGGGCGAGGCCAAGACGACGGCGCTGGCGCTGCACGCACTCGTCACCACCAAATACCCGCAGGATGCGATCGAGATCATCGGCTTCAGCGACTACGCCCGGGTGATGACGACCGGCGCTCTCGTCGAGCACGACTGGGATCGGGTGCAGGGCACGAACCTGCAACACGGACTCATG
This sequence comes from Jatrophihabitantaceae bacterium, assembly GCA_039923055.1. Lineage (GTDB taxonomy): Bacteria > Actinomycetota > Actinomycetes > Mycobacteriales > Jatrophihabitantaceae > DASXYU01. The sequence goes on along the minus strand of JBDTDN010000278.1, from coordinate 2,201 downwards.
CTCGCGCGGCGCCACCTGGACAAGCACCGCAATGCTGAACCGATCATCCTGGTGATCACCGACGGCGAGCCGACCGCGTATCTGGCCGCGGACGGATTCGCCGACTTTTCCTGGCCACCGACCCGCGAGACGATCGCGGCAACGCTTGCCGAAGTGGAGCGCTGCACCCGCCGCGGCGCGACGATCAACGTCTTCATGCTGGATGACGATCCGCGGTTGGTGTCGTTCATGGAGGAGATCGGTCGACGCAACGGCGGCCGGCTGTTCCTGCCCAAACGCGGCGCACTTGGCGAATTCGTGGTCGCCGACTACCTGCGCGCGCGCCACGGACGCCGCCGGGCCGCAAGCTGACCTGACGAGTAGTCCTGACCGGCTAACCTGGCGGCGTGTTCAAAATCCTGCTTGCCCTGCACCTGCTGTTCGCTATCTTCACGATCGGTCCACTGGTCCACGCGGCGACCACCGCCGGTCGCGGTGTCCGCAAGGGTGACGCGGCAGCAACGGCCACGTCGTCCCGCATCCTGCGCATCTACGCAATCGCATCCGTCCTGGTGATCATCTTCGGCTTCGGGCTGATGTCCTCCAAGCGGCACGGCGTGGAGGTGGCGAAGTTCAGCCAGACGTGGATCTGGCTGTCGGCGGTGCTGTGGTTGATCGCTGTCGTGCTGATCCTCGCCGTCGTCGTCCCCACCCTGGACAAGGCGACCGCGCTGATCGGCAAGCAGGAATCGGTCGTATCGATGACCGGCAAGATCGCAGCTTTCGGCGGGATCGTCGGCATCCTCTTCGTCGTAGTCGTGTTCCTGATGGTGTACCAGCCGGGCAAGTAGCGCACCAGCAAATGAAGACTGGCATCGTCGATCCGGCACTGACCCGCGAACTGCGCAGGTCGGTCTTACGCCCGGACGTCCCGATCGGTGCGACGCTGCCGGGCGACGATCTTCCGCACGCGCTGCACTTCGGCGCGACCACCGCCGACGGCGCCGTAGTCAGCACCTGCTTCGTCTATCCCGAGCCCTGCCCGTGGCTACCCGAACGTGTCGCATCCTGGCATCTTCGGCAGATGGCGACCGACCCCGCCCATCGCGGTCGCCGGTACGCCGGAGACGTCGTCGAAGCGGCCGTGGCCCACCTCCGCACGCTGGACGCCGGTCTGTTGTGGTGCAACGCGCGCGAGCAAGCCGTACCGTTCTATGCCCGGCACGGCTTCCTCGGCGAGGGTGCGATCTTCACCGACGAGCGTCATACAATTCCGCACCTTCGAATGTGGCTGGAACTTACCGGGGCTCCCGTCTCGTCTTAGTGGGTGAACCGAACAGGAGGCCGGATGCCGGACGAGGCTGCCTACCGCGCGTTCGTCGAACAGAGCGGCGCGACGCTGCTGCACGCTGCCCGACTGCTGACCGGCGACCACCACCGAGGCGAGGATCTGGTGCAGACGGTGCTGACGAAGATGTACCTGAAATGGGGACGGATCGACGCCCCACTGGCCTATGCCCGCAAGTCGCTGGTCTCGACTCACATCGACTCCACGCGCCGCCGCTGGTGGGGCGAGCGCCCAACCCAGAGACTGCCCGAGGCAGCCGCCCCCCGCTCACCGGCCACCGAACCTACGGACTGCGTAGACGATCGCGACGAACTGCGCCGCATTCTCGCCGACCTCGATCCCCGCGAACGCGCGGTGATCGTGCTGCGCTACTACTGCGACGAGTCCGAGCAACAGACTGCAGCAACACTCGGCATAGCGGTGGGCACGGTCAAGAGCACCTGTTCACGAGCCCTGGCTCGCCTGCGCGTCGACGTTGGGAGCGCGTCATGAGCCCCAACGAGGAGCAACTGCGCAGGGCTTTGCGATCGGGCGAGGGCGAGCCACTGGACGCCGCCGCGATGATCACGCACGCGCGTACGGTCCGACACACCCGGCGCGTCCGGCTGACGTCCGTCGCGGCAACGGTGTTCGCCGTCGCCGCAGTCGGCATCGGCTCGGCCGTCGCCTTCGGCACGCACCACGCGAGCACGCCCGCCGCCGATCCAGGCAGCTCCACACATCCGACGGACGGTTCGACGTTGCGCGTCACCGCGACCGCCGCCAATCCAAGCCCGACTGCACAGGTCAACTGTCCGGTGACCGTGCCGCACCTGATGCTGCCCGGTGGCGGCGGCAGCGGACAGTTCGGCGCGAACGGTCCGCTGTTCGACGG
>JBDTDN010000277.1:0-5580 GCA_039923055.1 Jatrophihabitantaceae bacterium | reverse complement strand
GCGGCAGACCTCGCCCCGCCTGGCCTACCTGATTCCGGACTTCCACAACCCCACCGGCGCGCTGATCGGCGACCAAGCGCGGCACGCCGTCTTTCGGGCGGCGCGGCAAACCGGCACCACCGTCGTCGTGGACGAATCGTTCGCCGGTCTCGGGTTCTGTCCCGATGCCCGGGCGAGTGCCGCGATCGACCAGAGTGTTATCAGCATCGGCTCGCTCTCCAAGCCGGTATGGGGTGGACTGCGTATCGGCTGGATCCGCGCCTCGGCCGAGTTGGTGCACCGGCTGGCAGCGGTTCGGGCGTCGATCGACATGGGCGGTGCCGTTCTCGATCAGCTCATCGCCGCTGAGCTGTTCGGCCAGTTGGACGCGATCCTTGCCGCGCGGGTGTCGCAGTTGCGGCCGCGACGCGATGCTCTCGTGTCTGCCCTGGCCCGTGAGCTGCCGCAGTGGAAGGTCACTGTGCCGCAGGGAGGACTTTCGCTCTGGGCCGAGTTGGATGCGCCGCAGTCGACCGCGTTGACGCTGATGGCCAGACCGGCCGGGGTGATCCTCGTGCCCGGCTCGCGATTCGGCATCGACGGCACGCTCGAACGGTTCCTGCGCCTGCCGTACTCGCTACCGATCGAGCGCATCGAACAAGCCGTCCGCCGTCTGGCCGACGTGTGGACGCAGCTGGACCGCTCCGGTATCGCTCACCGCCAACTCGTCGTCGCCTGAGCCGCGATGGCGCACCTACCCGACACCCGCGATCTCGTCGCGCGCCTGCGCTCTGCAGGCTGCGTCTTCGCCGAGGACGAGGCCAGGCTGCTCCTTGACGCAACGCGCGACCGGACCGAACTCGCCACCTTGGTCGAGCGGCGCGTCGCCGGCGAACCGCTGGAGTACGTCCTTGGCTGGGCCGAATTCTGCGGCCTGCGGATCGCGGTGCACGACGGCGTATTCGTTCCCCGCCGGCGGACCGAGTTGCTTGCCCAACACGCGATCGAACTGATCCACGCACACGCACACGCACACGCACCGGCGACGCCTGTCGCCGTCGATCTGTGCTGCGGATCCGGCGCATTGGGTGCGGCGCTGGTTGCCGCCGAGCCACGGCTCGAACTGCACGCGGCCGACATCGATCCGGTCGCGTGCGCGTGCGCCCGCGGCAACCTTCCGCCGCAGGCAAGCGTCCATCAAGGCGACCTGTTCAACGCACTGCCCGCGAAGCTCCGCGGCCACATCGATGTCCTCGTCACCAACGTCCCCTACGTACCCAGCGGGGCGATCGCGACCATGCCACCGGAGGCGCGGGACCACGAACCGATCCACGCCCTCGACGGCGGAGCCGACGGCTTGGACGTCCTGCGGCGCGTCGGGACCGCAGCGCCGACCTGGCTCGCCCCCGGCGGGCACCTGCTGATCGAGACCAGCGAACGCCAGCTACCACAAGCGATCGACGCTTTCACCGTGTCCGGACTGACCACGCAAATCGCACACGACGACGACCTCGGGGCCACCGTCGTCATCGCAACCGCGAACGGCAATACCTGACGTCGGTCCCCAAGAGTTCTAAAGTCGAGGTATGCCCAACGAACGCGATGAGCCAAAGGTCGGCAAACCCAAGCAATCCGCGGTAGGCCTGCCTGGGATCGGGCATTCGCTGCAATACGCACTTGAGGAGATGGGTCCCAAACGCAGCCTGCAGACCCTGCTGAAGCTGAACCACGTCGACGGCTTCGACTGTCCGAGTTGCGCCTGGCCAGACCCTGATCCGGAGCAGCGCAAGATCGCCGAGTTCTGCGAGAACGGCGCCAAAGCGGTCGCATGGGAAGCCACTCGCAAACGCGTCGGAGCCGACTTCTTCGCCACACACTCGATCACCGACCTTCGGGCCGAGGACGATCACTGGCTAGAGCACCATGGTCGACTCACCGAGCCGATGTACCTCGCACCCAATGCCACCCACTACCGCCCTATCACCTGGGACGCGGCGCTCGCCCTGACGGCAGAACGCCTGCTGGCTATGGACAATCCCAACCGTGCGGCGTTCTACACCAGCGGCCGGGCGAGCAACGAGGCCGCTTTCGTATATCAACTCCTGGCCCGTCGACTCGGCACGAACAACCTGCCGGACTGCTCGAACATGTGCCATGAGTCCAGCGGCGCGGCCCTGTCCCAGACCATCGGGATCGGCAAGGGCACGGTCAGCCTGCAGGACATCGCCGAGCACGCCGAGCTGATCATCATCGCCGGGCAGAACCCAGGGACCAACCACCCGCGCATGTTGACTGCCCTGGAGCAGGCCAAGCAGCGCGGTGCACGGATCGTCGCGATCAACCCGCTGCCAGAGGCCGGACTGGTCCGGTTCAAGAACCCGCAGACCCCGCGCGGGCTGGCCGGCACCGGCACCAAACTGGCCGACCGGTTCCTGTCCGTTCGGGTCAACGGTGACCTCGCCCTGTTCGCCAGCCTGAACAAGGCGCTGCTCAGCCGGGAGGACGCCGAACCCGGCACTGTGCTGGATCGCGATTTCATCGATACCTACTGCGACGGGTTCGACGCCGCCGCGACCGCCTGGCGCGCGCTGGACTGGGCGACGCTGGAGAAGCAGTGCGGGCTCGCCCGTCACGAGATCGAGGATCTCGCCTCGGACGTCACCCGTGCGCAGAGCGTCATCGTCTGCTGGGCGATGGGCCTGACCCAGCACCGCAACGCGGTCGCGACGATCCGCGAGATCGCCAACTTCCTGCTGCTGCGCGGCAACATCGGCCGCCCAGGCGCCGGCGCCGCACCGATCCGTGGGCACAGCAACGTCCAGGGTGACCGCACGATGGGCATCTGGGAAAAGATGCCCGATGCGTTTTTGGACAAGTTGCGCGAGGAGTTCGGGTTCGACCCACCACGCGAACACGGCCACGATACCGTCGACACCATCCGGGCGATGCGCGACGGCACGATCGACGTCTTCTTCGCACTCGGCGGCAACTTCGTCGCGGCCACCCCGGACTCTGACCTGACTGCGGCGTCAATGGCGAACTGCGGGCTGACCGTCCACGTCGCCACCAAGCTCAACCGCTCACACCTGTACCACGGCACCGAGGCCTTGATCCTGCCCTGTCTAGGCCGCACCGAGAAGGACATCCGGGGCGGTGGCGAACAGTTCGTCACTGTCGAGGACTCGATGGGCATGGTGCACGCCTCGCATGGACGACTGCTCCCGGGCTCGGAACACCTGCGTAGCGAGATCGCAATCGTCACCGGCCTTGGCCATGCACTGTTCGGTGAGGATATCGGGTGGGGCGCGATGGGTGCCGACTATCGCGTTATCCGCAAGCACATCGAGCACGTCGTGCCGGGCTTTCAGGCGTTCGAACAGCGGGTTGCCGTTCCCGGCGGATTCGCGCTGCCCAATGGCCCGCACGACTCACGCACGTTCAAGACCGAGACCGGCAAGGCCCGGATCACCGTCAATCCCCCCGACACCGTCGAAGTGCCGGACGGCTACCTGCTGCTACAGACGGTCCGGTCGCACGATCAGTTCAATACGACGGTGTACGGCCTGGACGACCGTTATCGCGGCATCAAAGGCGGCCGCAGCGTGGTCTTTGTCAGCACCGACGATCTTCGCGATCGAGGCCTGCGCGACGGCGACCTGGTCGATTTGGTCAGCGTGTGGAAGGGCACCGAGCGACGGGCAACCGCGTTCCGCGCCGTCGAATACGCGACACCACGAGGGTGTGCGGCGGCGTACTTCCCAGAGGCGAACGTCCTGGTGCCGCTGGACTCCACCGCCGAGACGAGCAACACTCCGACGTCCAAGTCGGTGGTCATCCGTCTCGAACCGGCGGGCTAGAGGCCGGCGTTCGGTGCCACCGCGTACAGCGCGGCACGCATCTCATCGACCGGTGCCGGCTCGCCGGTCATCAACTCGACCTGCGCGGCAGCCTGGTGCAGCAGCATCAGCGCGCCGCTGAGCACGGCGCCACCTGCGGCGTTGACAGCGACGGCCAGGGCGGTCGGCCACGGGTCGTAGACGACGTCCAGCATGGTCTGCCGGCCGTCCCACGCCCGTGCGGCAAACGGATCGGCAGCACCGCGCGGCAGCGTCGACACGATCAGGTCGGCGTCGAGTGCAGTCGCCTCGACAGCTAGCGATCGGATCTCTAGTTCGATACCGATCGCCTCGGCAGTGGCCCGAACTTGCGTGGTCCGGCCCACGTCCCGCACCAGTACCGTGCATCGACTCACACCGACCACCGCGAGCGCTGCCACCGCTGCCTGCGCGGTCCCACCGGCCCCCAGCACAGTTGCGGTCACCGGACGAACGACCCGTTCGGCCAGCGTGGTGACGATGCCGGCCACATCGGTGTTGTCCACGACCCAACCGCCTGCGGAGCGGGGCAACAGCGTGTTGCCGGCGCCGACCGCGCGGGCCACCGGACGCACCTCGTCGGCGACGTCCAGTACCGCCCGCTTCAACGGCATCGTGCAGGAGAATCCGGCCCAGTCACTCCGTGCGGCAAGCACCGCTGGCAAGTCGTCAACACCGCAGTCGACCGCGTCATAGGTCCAGTCCAGCCCGAGTGCGGCATAGGCGGCCCGATGCAGAATCGGCGAGAGTGAGTGCTCGATCGGTCTGCCCAATACCGCCGCCGCGTGAGCATTCATGGTGTCAACTGCATCCCCAGTTGTTCTCCCGGCAGCGTTGTTCGGCCGCCTGGAACTCAGTGGGGCTGCTCGTGAAGTACAGGTCGCCGTGCGAGTCGCCGTTCACGTAGTAGAGCCAGTCGCCGGTTGCCGGACTCACCGCAGCGTTCAGCGAGTCCGCGCCCGGATTGCTGATCGGGGTCGGCGGCAGGCCCGGCGTGATCCGCGTGTTGTACGGGGCCGCCACGTTGAAGTTGATAGAGTCCGCGACGCTCTGGCGGGGCTTGCTGCGCAGCGCCGGATTGGCGAGCAAGGCGCCGTAGATGCTGGTCGCGTCGATCCCGAGCGGCATGCCAGCCTTGAGCCGGTTGAGGATCACCCGGGCCACCTTCGGCCGGTCCGCATCGTGCAGGGCCTCGCTCTCGACCATCGACGCGATGATCAACGCCTGATACGGCGTGATGTTCACCTTGCTGGCCGCGCTCGCGAAACCGTTGTCATGATCGTACGCAGTAAAGGCCTGCTTCATCGACTGCAGGATCGACGCCGGCGTATCGCCTAGGCTCACGGCATAGGTCGCGGGGTACAAGAACCCCTCGACCGACCTCGGAGCGCCGGACGTCGCGCGGTAGCCGAGGGGAAATCCGAAGTCGGCCACGTCGCTCATCGCCTTGTTGATCGCTGACGTCTTATCCTTGCCCAACACCTTGACCAGTTCGGCCTCTACGTCCAGCGAGTTGTACCCCTCCTTGATGAGCACGTCGTTCGAGGCGACCCGCGAGGCAGGGTCGAGCAGCAGCGTCAAGGCCGCCTGTCCGGACATGTGCTGATGCAGGCGATAGGTCCCCGGCTGAATGTTGCGCGAGGCGGAATTCTTCGACGCAGCGTCGACGAACGCCTTGGCGCTCTTGACCACCTGCTGATGTTCCAGGGTGGCGCCGATGTCCGAG
>JBDTDN010000276.1:0-3087 GCA_039923055.1 Jatrophihabitantaceae bacterium | reverse complement strand
AACGCGTGTGACCGTCAGCGATAGGCGGCGTGGACCTGACCGCGTTATCTGGCGTGAGTGACCGTCCCGCAGAGGACCGACCTACGCGACACATTGAAGGTCGCAGCTCAGCCTGATCGACGCCAGTGTTTCCAGATAGCAGCGATTCCCAGAAGACCCGCCCGCGATAATGCCCGGTGAAGCAGGCTTAACCGGTACAGTCGTTCGGTGGGCCAGAATGCTCGTGGGGTATGCCCGCTGTTCGACCGACGCCCAGGATCTCACCGCCCAGCGTGATGCGCTGGCCGCGCTCGGGGTGAAGTCGAACCGCATCTATGTGGACCACGGCCTCACTGGTACCAACCGAGCACGACCTGGCCTGCGCGAGGCGCTCGCTGCGTGCCGGTCCGGCGACACTTTGGTCGTGACGAAGCTGGACCGGCTCGCCCGCTCGCTGACCGACGCCCGCAACATCGTGGAGGAACTCACGGCCGCCGGCGTGAAACTCAACATCGGCGGGTCGGTGCACGACCCGAGCGATCCGGTCGGGCGGCTGTTGTTCAACGTCCTCGGGATGATCGCAGAGTTTGAGTCGGACTTGATCAGGATGCGAACTCGAGAGGGCATGAAGGTCGCCAAGGCCAAGGGCCGGCTGCGGGGCAAGCAGCCCAAGCTCAAGCCGGCGCAGGAGGCGCACCTGGTCGAGTTGTGGCGGGCCGGCAAGCACACCAGCGCCGAGCTGGCCGAGCTGTTCTCCGTCGCCCGCTCCACCGTCTACCGCGCCGTTCAACGCGCCGGCGAACCAGCCAGGTCGCCTGCTCGGACTCGCGGGTGAGCGCGCAGGCCTTCATCGATGAATCGGCCCGTGGCTCCAGCTATCACGTTTGTGTAGCGGTGGTTGCGAACGGCGACGTCGAGAGCCTGCGCCGCGTCGTACGTTCGTTCTGTCTTCCAGGTCAGCGGCGTTGGCACTTCGTCAACGAACGCGATAGCCGCCGAAAGCAGATCATCGACGCGATCATCCACAGCGGCCAGGTCTCGGCGCTGGCCTACTACGGCACCGGGCGCGACAACGACCTCCGAGCCGAGAGCTTCCGACAAATGGTGCAACCGCTGCTCGATCGCGGCGTCACCCGCCTGATCATCGAGTCCAGGCAAGGACGTGACGATCTGGACCGTCAGGTGCTGATCGACCAGCTACGCCGCCACGGCACCGCCGGATTCGACTACGCCCACCTACCGCCCCACGCCGACCCGCTGCTGTGGATCGCAGACGCACTCGCCTGGTGCTCTTCCGCCGGCGGGTCCTGGCGAGATCGCATCGCCACCATCACGTCCGGGCAGAACGTCACCGGAGCGTAGAAAGCGCGAAGCCCGGCCGCTCACCGTCCGGAGAGGAGCCGGGCTCACTTCCTGAAGCTCAACGCAACAGGCTGACACCAAGCATAGGCGATTCGGCCACCGCTGTCACCGCCGATAGCGGCAACCGACCGTCGAACCGGCGAGCAAGATCATTCTCACCGCTAACCACGGTTCCACTGTTCCTCAACCCCGGACTCCGAGAAGCCGGGCCTTTGAGAAACCAGGCGTGCGGTGACACTTCACCGCCGCTTTTCAGTACGGATTGTCGTACGATATGGGTATGGCGAACGTGGTGAGCACTGGTGAGGCTCGTGATGCACTGCATCAGATCGCGAAGCGCTTCGACGACGGTGAGGGAGAACCGGTGTATTTCGGTTCGCACCGGCGGGCGCAGGGTGTCATCGTGCCGGTCGCAGTGTGGGAGCGATTGCTTGAGCAGGCCGAGGACGAACTCGACATCCAGCTCGCCCGGCAGCGGCTTGCCGGTGATGACGGGCGCCGTCTCACCGGCGCCGAGGTGAGCGAGATCTTCGACCGGCTGCGTGCTGGCCGCAGCGCGTGAAGGCTGGCAAGCCGTCGGTCCCGACCTACACGCTGATCTTCAGGTCAGACATCGCTGTCGACCTGGAGGGACTCGAGGCGAGCGTTCCGGCCGCGCTCGATGCAGCACAGTTGATTCTTGATGATCTGGCCTACGGGCGAGTGACCGGCAAACTGCTCGGCGATCGCAACATCAGCGGCGACCTCACAGGCCTGGCCCGGGTGAAGTTCGACGTCCCCGGCCAACGCCCGCAGCGTTTCCGCCTCGTCTACCGCCAGATCGACCAACACACCCGCGAGGTTCTGGCCATCGGACTACGGCAAGAACACGCCATCTACCGGCTGGCAGCACAACGAATCAGCCCATAAACGGGCCAGTCCTCAACTCAGTCGCGGGCGTCCAACTGAGTTGGTCTGAGAGGACTTCAGGCGCAACTCCTCGACGATCTGCTCGGGTGTCATGGCTTGGGTCAGGTGTCGAAGGGCAAGCCGCACCACGGCGCTGCGGGAGGCATGTCTACCAATACCTCCGTGCCGCCACCCCGACCGTCTCGGGGTAACGCTCTGTTTCGGGAACTCGTCCTCGCATCAACCCTCGTCTTCCTCGGCCTCTTCGCCGTCGCGAGCGCCGTGATCTGGCGTGCCGGCCGCCGGTGACTGCGGGCGGCATCCGATCACCATCTGCGGATTGCGGCTCGTGAGGGCACCGTTACCAACACCCCTAGTTAGCCGGGGTTAGCGCCTCTGCAGAGCTGTTCGTTGTCGATGCCGGCGCCTGTGTTGGCGTTGAACACGACAATCCACTGGCAGGTCAGGCTAGCGGCAATGCTCTGGGTCTGTGCTGGTGACAGGCTTGCTGGGCCGCGCACGACAGCGGGGCTGTCGGGGTAGACGATGACCCACGCGAGGACGTTGGACACCTTCAGGTCGTCAGTTACGCCGGTCGGCATTGTCGCTCCGCCGGCCGGGTCGAAGGACACGAGCCGCAATGCGACGTCAGGTGTCGAAGCGGTCTCGGCGCTCACCGCACTCGAGGCGGCGGCCAGGGCCTGCTGCCGGGTGAACACGGCAGACACCCCCGCCGGAGATGGGGATGAAACGAGGCTTCGCCCATAGGTGAGCGTTGAGGCCGAATCCACGGGGGTGTAGGCCACAGCTTTGGCAGCCTGAGGTGTGCCAGTCGCTGCTGGCGCTGAAGCCGCGTGT
>JBDTDN010000275.1:0-3484 GCA_039923055.1 Jatrophihabitantaceae bacterium | reverse complement strand
CCGAGCCGCTGCTTCGGCGGTTGGAATTGACCGTGCGGAACCGCCTGGACGGGCTGTTGCAGGGCAACTACGTCGGGCTGGTGCCTGGGCCGGGTTCAGAGGCGGGGGAGTCACGGCAGTACGCGCCGGGCGATGACGTGCGTCGGATGGACTGGCCGGTCACCGCACGGACGATGGTCCCGCACGTACGGCAAACGATCGCCGACCGCGAGCTGGAGACGTGGCTCGTGATCGATCTGTCACCCAGCATGGACTTCGGTACCGCCCAGACCGAGAAGCGCGAGCTTGTGCTGGCCGCGATCACCGCGATCGCGCACCTGACCGTCCGTGGCGGCAACCGGATCGGCGCGGTCGTGGGCAACGGTGCGATGTCCTACCGGATCCCGGCGCTGTCCGGCCGGGCCCACGCGCGCTACCTACTGCGTCGCGTCGCCGCGACGCCGCGGGCCGAGGCAAGCGCAGGGGGTGGGCCGTCGCTCGCGGACTTGCTGGAGTCACTGCGCCGGCCGCAACGGCGCCGTGGCCTGGTCGCCGTGGTGTCCGACTACATCGAGCCGACGCCGAACCCGCTCGTCGAGCCGAGCTGGGCGCGGCCGCTGCGCGCTCTGTCGGACCTGCATCAATTGATCGGCATCGAGGTCCTGGACCCGCGTGAGCTCCAACTTCCGGCGGCCGGCTTGGTGACCTTTGTGGATACCGAGACTGGAGCTCAACTTGAGGTTCAGACGTCTGCGCCGGGAGTGCGCGCACGGTATGCGGAGGCTGCGCTTGCCCAGCGGCAGCGGATCGCTACGTCGCTGCGGCACGCCGGCGCAGCACACTTGCAGTTGCGCACCGATCGGGACTGGATTACCGATGTCGTCAAGTTCGTGATCGCCCGCCGCCAGTTCGCGGTCGGGTCGGTCGGGGCCGGCATCCGCTGATGCATTTCCTCTCGCCGATCTGGCTGCTGACCCTCCTCGCCGTCGGTCTGCTGCTTGCCGCCTACGTTGTGGTCCAAGTGCGTCGCAAGAAGTTCGTCACTCGCTTCAGCAACGTTGAATTGCTCGGCAGCGTGGCGCCACGTCGCCCCGGTTGGCGCCGTCATCTTACGTTCGCATTGCTGCTGATCGGGCTCATCGTGCTGTCCGTCGGGGTCGCCCGCCCCTCGACTGGTGTCAGGGTGCCTCGGGATCGGGCGACGGTCATGCTCGCGATCGACGTGTCGCTGTCGATGGAGGCGACGGACGTGCTGCCGTCCCGGCTGGCGGCCGCGCGCGATGCTGGTGCGACCTTCGTCGGGCTGCTCCCACCGCGGATCAACCTCGGGCTGGTCAGCTTTGGTGGCAACGCGAGCGTGCTGGTATCGCCGACCGTCGATCGCTCTGCGGTCAAGAACGCGATCGCCGGTCTGAAACTGCAGGAATCCACCGCCATCGGCGAGGCGATCTTCACCTCGCTGCAAGCGATTGAGGTATTCGGTCAGGCGACGACTGCGGCGGGGGACAAGCCACCACCGGCCCGGATCGTGCTACTCAGTGACGGCTCGAACACCGTAGGGCGGCCGGTCAGCCAGGCGATCGCCGCGGCGAAGACGGCCGGTGTCGAGGTCTCGACCATCGCGTTCGGCACATTGGGCGGGACGGTGACCTACCAGGGCCAGACGATCCCGGTGCCGTACGACGCCCCGGCACTGCAGTCGATCGCCCAGGGGACCGGCGGCTCGTTCCACACCGCACACACGGTCACCGAGTTGCAGTCGGTGTATCAGAACATCGGTTCCCAGATCGGTTACACGACCGTGCAGCGCGATATCAGTTGGCGGTTTTTGCTGACCGGTCTGTTGATCCTGCTGGCCGCGGCCGGGACGTCGATGCTCTGGTCCGGCCGCCTGGTCTGATCGGCTCTTCCGATGATCTCGGTCGTTGCATAGGCGCTGCTGTGGCCGAGATCATCACGCCGCCCGGACGATGAGCGCAGCCGCCCGCGCCGGGTGCGAGTTAGGCGGACGGGTCCAGGACGAGCTTGCCGACCGAACTGCGGTCCAGCAGCGCCCGGTGCGCATCGCCGGCCCGCTCCAGCGGATAGGTGGCGCCGATGACAGGGATGATCGAGCCGTCCGCGATGCAGGTCAGCAAGTCGGTGACGGCGGCGGCGAGCAGTGCGGGTCGTTGGACGATGTGCATCAGCCAGAACCCGATGACGGCCGTACTGCGGGCCATCAGCGTGGCCGGTACGACAGGCGTCGGCAGGGTGCGCGAGGCCATGCCGAACACGGCGAGCCGACCGAGCGGCGCGAGCGCCGCCAGGCTCTGGTCGAAGACGGTGCCGCCGGTCATCTCCAGCACGACGTCGACCCCTTTGCCGCCGTTGGCCGCCCGGAGCGCGCCGGTGAGGTCCTCGATGTTCGAGTCGACGGCAACGTCCGCACCGATATCGAGCGCGAGCTGACGCTTGGACACGCTGGATGCGGTGGTGATGATCCGTCCGGCACCCCAGCGGCGGGCAAGCTGGATCGCCATCGTGCCGACGCCTCCGGCTCCGGCATGGATGACAACGCTCTCGCCCTTGGTCAGATGCGTGCTGGTCTTGAGCAGGTGCCAAGCCGTTGCGCCCTGTACGAGCGTCGTCAACGCCTGTGCGTCGGACACCTCGTCCGGGATCGCAAACAATTGCCGCGGATCGGCAGCGACCTTCTGCGCATAGCCGCCCGACGCGAGCAATCCGACCAGGCGCTTCCCGTCGCCGTCACGCACCACGACCTCGCCGCCGGGGATCATCGGCAGGGTCTGCTTGGCAAGATACGAGTTCTCGGTCTGGTGCGTGTCGGCGTAGTTGACACCCGCAGCCAGCACGTCCATCACCTGCTGGTCCTCGCCTGCAGTCGGATCTGGCAGATCGCTGACGACTAGGGTCTCTGGGCCGCCGAACTCAGTGAGCTGAATACCACGCATATCGCGAAGGTACTCGGTGGTAGCCCCGAGCGGTGCGGCGTGCCGATCCGATCCGCTAGCGTTCTGGGCGTGAGCAGAACTGTGCTGGTGACCGGCGGCAATCGGGGGATCGGGCTCGCGGTCGCGCAGGCGTTCGCGGCCAACGGGGACAACGTCGCCATCACCCATCGCGGTAGCGGTACTCCGGACGGCCTGTTCGGTGTCCAGTGCGATGTCACGTCCACCGAGCAGGTCGATGCGGCGTTCAGCGCCGTCGAAGCCAAGTTCGGTCCGGTCGAGATCCTGGTGAGCAACGCGGGCATCACCGACGACACCCTGCTGCTGCGAATGACCGAAGAGTCGTTCCAACGCGTCATCGACGCCAACCTCACCGGCGCCTACCGCGTCGCCCAGCGCGCAGCCCGAGGCATGCTGCGTCAGCGCAGGGGCCGGCTGATCTTCGTGTCGTCGGTCGTGGCGTTGGTGGGCTCACCCGGACAGGCCAACTATGCAGCGAGCAAGGCCGGCATGATCGGTCTGGCCCGATCGATCGCTCGCGAACTCGGCTCACG
>JBDTDN010000274.1:0-8943 GCA_039923055.1 Jatrophihabitantaceae bacterium | reverse complement strand
CCCGTCGCCAACGTCCGGCACCTCACTGATCTCGCGAATCACCCGCCGCGGCCGGGCACTGGCGGGGAGCGCGCGGCGCGGCTGCGATGATGTTTTCCCGTGAGGAGCTTGCCGACACCCATCGCGGCCTGGCGTAGCGGCGGGCAGTTGCTGTCCGTGCGGGGAGCGGACATCTTCCTCGTTGATCGTTCGGGACCCGGTGACGTGCCGATCGTGATCCTGCATGGCTTTCCGGGATCGTCCTTCGACTGGTTCGCTGTCGTCCCATCTTTGGCCGAGCACCGTCGAGTGATCGCGTTGGACCTACTCGGTTACGGGCTCAGCGCCAAGCCGCAGCGCGGGTATTCGCTGTTCGCGCAGGCCGATCTCGTCCTGGCCGTGCTTGACGCGCTCGAGGTATCCAGGTGTGTGCTGGTCGCTCACGATATGGGTGACACGGTGGCCGCGGAACTGCTGCACCGCCACAACACCGGAACCTGCCCCGTGGCATTCGAGCAACTCGTGCTCACCAACGGATCGATCTTCATCGACATGGCGCACCTCACCCGAGGGCAACGGCTGGCGCTCGCCATGCCCAACCGGCCGCTTCCCCTGCCAACGCCGGCATGGGTGCTCCGGCACAGCCTGGCCGAGAGCTTCGCTCCGGCATCACCACCGCCGGCCGGCACGCTCAAGCAGATGGCCGCGTTGATCACACACAGCGGCGGAGCACGACTACTGCCGGTGCAGATCCGCTACCTGCACGAGCGCCGCGAGCACCAGGCGCGGTGGACAGCCGCACTCGTCGACTTCCAAGGACCGATGGCCGCGATCTGGGGAGAACTGGATCCGATCGCCGTCGTGTCGATGCCCCATCGGCTCAAAACGCTTCGACCCGACACCGAGGTAATCACGTGGCCGGACACCGGACACTGGCCGTCGATCGAACAACCGGAACGCCTCACCGCGGCCATCACATCACGCCTGTGAGCGACGATCGGTCGCGGCGGAAGCATCCGGGCAGGCGTGTCAGTGATCGTCGTGTTCGTCGCACCCTGAGTCCTCGACCAGATAGCCGGCGAACCCGAGATGCTTGGTGAGTTCCAGCAGGGTCCATCCCGACGGTAGGCGGCTACGGTGCCGGTCGGCGTGGTGAGCGTTGTCGAACTGTTCGACCTTGGCAATGATCCGAGCGCCGAAGTAACCCTTGATGTTCAGGATGGGCTGGTGGCGGACCCGTCGGGCATCAGCAGGCCGGGTGTGTCGGGTTGGACCTCGTCGACGTCGGTGAGGTTGTCAGTGTTCAGTGATTCGCCGTATTGCCAGATCTTGGTCACTATCACCGGTGCACAGCTCGGGCGATCCGGGGTGAATGGCGGGGCGTTGCTTGGCCCGATCGTTCCGCGCGGCGCACCGATCATCGGTTCCGGTTCGTTCTGGGCCAAGATCACCTCTCGTCGAAATAGCGGATCGAGCCGGGCCGCGGCGCAGTAGGCGCGGGGGAAGTCGTAGTCCTGCGCGGTGGCATTGCCGTAGAAGCCTGCACGGTAGTGGCTGTGCTGAACTAGCCCGAACCAGGCGTCGAGGTAGCTGGCGGTCAGCTCGGTGTGACAGGCGCCGACTTCCTCGATGTCCTTGAACAGCGTGACGCCAGCGGGAACACCAAGCCGCTGGGCGGCAGCGGTTGCCTGCTGCGCATCCCGCACGGCCTGGCTGGCGCTTCGGTCGTTGCCACACAGATCACCGCCTACACAGCCTGAGCAGTTGGCGTCGGGGACCAGCAGATACAGGACGATGCCGTGGGCGGCGGCGAAGGCAATCTCCGCACGGTGCAGCCCGAAGCGCCCGAGCAAGTACCGGCCCCAAACGACCGGGTCGTTACCGCCGCGGTAGTAGCCGCGAACATTGGCTAGCGACCGAGCGTCGATAGCTACGGTCGAGTCCACCGCCCACCACAGGCCCTGCGCGGTGAGCTGCCCGCGATCAGGCTGCAGAGCAGTCGGCGGAGCGGACCGCTGCTCACCCGAGACCGTCGATGCTGGTGCGCTGCCGGGTCGGTTCGACTTCTGGGCCGGTCGGCTCGGTCGGTCAGGCCGGTCCGAGACTGTCTGCGAGTGCGCGCCCGACGACGGGCCGGGCGGTCGGTCCTGGACCGTTGAACTGCACCCGCCAATGGCCAGCACAAGGACCGCGCCCAGCCACCAGATGATCGTCCGCCTCGCCACCCTTCGAACCTGGCGCATCACTCGGAACTGCGCATCGCAGAGGGCGCACGGGTGGACTCGGTCAGCGCCATCTGTGTCCGTGCTCGCACGTGAGTCCTCCGCGGGCGTATCGGGGCGGTTGTACTACTGACGGTGCCACAGATCGCTTGCGGTCGCGATCACCTCGAATGGACCTTTGCGAGTTCAGTAACCGCGCATTAGCGAGTGACCGATGGCAAGCACGCAAACCGTCTGATGGGCGGGCGGAGTACGAACGTGGCTTCCCGCACAGATGAACGCTCTGGTCGAACACTGTCGACGCGTGGCACAGTCGCTGAACCAGCACCGGCATTGTCTGCATACAGAAAGTGGGTTGATGTCTCGATGGTGACCACGCTCGGCGGCTTCGGTGCGGCGTGTTCATGGCGATGCTGATCTTCTCGATGAGCGTGTCGATGGATGGGTTCATCTCTGACCGCACCGGCTTGTTCGGCTGGTCGGTGCCGAGCGAGGAACAGTTCCGTTTCCATCTCGAACAGACGCGCGCGCTCGGCGCTCATCTTTGCGGGCGCAAGCTCTACGAGACGATGCTGCCGTGGGAGACGGAGCCATCGATGCGCGACAGTGAACTGGGGTTGGTTGCCGATGCAACCGGACGATCGCGGCCTCGACACCGGAACCGGGATACACCACCTGCCCGGTGAGGCATTCGCACAGCACCAGACCGCTCGCCTTCGGTGGCATCGACGCTGAACATCGTGATGGCGATCGGCCTGTTCAGCAGTGGTCCTCGGCCTCAAAGACGTCGGCCATTGCGCCGCGTCCAAGGGGGCACCCGATGCGGTACCTGACACGAAGGAGCGAATCAGACCGCCCACCGGGAAGGTCGGTAACGTCAAGTGTCACTGTCCGCCCGATTCTGCCCGGGTGCAGAATCTGACACGATCACGCGGACATCGATGAGACTGAACGGATGCGCCGGCACCAGGTTCGGCGAAATCGACAGGGTTAAGACACCTTCGGCCTGCGGGAATAGCCCTGGCCCCACCGGCTGCAGCAGACTGTTCAGTACCTCGATGCTGGCTAGCGTGAGGGTGAGGCGCCAACCATCTCTGGTCTCGGCGAGTTCGGCAGCGCACCGCGGCCGGGCTGAGGGTGCAGGCGCCTCGCTTGGCCCATCGTCGGCGCCCGTGTGGACGGCATGACCGGCAACTGGATCTAGTTCGGCGGCGCCGGCGGCAACGGAGCTCACGCGATGTCCGAGACGAGTGCGGCGGCGCCGGCGTCCGGCGCTCCGGCGCCGTATGCCTGCCGTGTTCTGCGGGCTTTCGCAATGCGCTTGGTATGTGAACCGGGGACGCGATGGCCAGCTGGCTTCGCCGTCGCATCTGCGGCCTCCCAGACGCCGACCGACAACGGTTGGTAGCGGGCCGGTCCCCACACGAGGTTGTTTGGGCTCGGCGCCTGAGCCCTTTCGACCCGCGCGAAGACCATGTAGAAGTAGGGCCCGTCAGGGCGCGAATGAGTGCCCGCGTCGAGAACAGCTGGCGACGTAGCCTGACGGCGAGCGAGGAGATCTTGTAGCCCGGTCGGCCTGGCGCCAGAGCGCTCGTGGCCGATGCTGACCAACTCGAGAACAACGTGCCGGTTGAGTCGTTCGTCGTAGGCGGTCCACGTCGTCGGATAGCCGCTGCGAGTATTGGCGCTATCGGCCAAGGGCTCGATCAGGCGGTAGCGGGCGTCCACGAGATCGCTGACGGACCCTTCCTGCTGTTTGGTGATTGAGGTAATCGTTGCCATTCGACGCTCCTATCTCGTGGCGTGGTCCAGTTGATTCAGGGCACGGCCACTAAGTAGCCGTGCCCCTGAATCGTCATGTCACCAGTAGTGCGCCCGGCCGCCGATCCGGCGCCCGCTCGATCCGGCGAGAGCAAGGACGGCCCCGACCAACGCGAGGATGATCCCTAGCGTCCAAAGGATCGGCACGCCGAAAATGAAGCCGACCACTAACAGCACTACTCCCAATAAAATCATGGCGTGACTCCTAAGTTCCGAGATCCTGGGTGCCGACGGACGTCGACTCCCAACTTCGACAGTCAAGACGATCTGGCTCGATCAGTACGGGCCGTCAATGGAGTTGGGTTCGACATAGGTGGTGCCGCGGGTGCCCCTTGGGGTCTGAGTGATGACGTCCGTGCGACGTCGGGTGGACATCCAGATCGCGGAGATGATCAGCCCTATTGCACCGACGATCATCAGGATCACCCCGGCGGTACCGACGTTGAAGCCATGGGTGTTCTGGTGGTTGGTGTCGATCGCAAACCTCAGGATCGCCCCAAGGGCTATGAGAAACAGACTCGCACCGATTCGCATCGGTCCTCCTCGGTTGAGGGCCGCACGGCGGCCGTCGGACGGGCCGCAAATGCGGCGTTGCTAGTGACCATCCCCAGGCGCAAGCTTTTTCAACCGCGTCGAAGCAGTAGTTGCCAGGTTCGGCGAGTAACGCATTTTGGGGTGGTGACGCTGACGATGTGTAGGGGTAGAGCAATCGCCCGACGCTTCGATGACAGGGAGTGCCGAGTGATCGGCCCGTCGGAGCCATCACAGTGAGCGACCCGCCCGCCGACCCTATTGGCGACGAGGTCCTGACTGCTGCGGTCGATGGCAGCGAAGCTGCGTTTTCGATCCTTTACCGCGACGTCCAGCCGAGATTGCGGCGCTATGCGTCGTCCCTGGTTGGTCAGGATGCTGATGACGTGACCGCTGAGGCGTGGCTACAGATCGCTCGAGACATTCGCACGTTCGAGGGCGACATCGATGGGTTCCGTGGCTGGACTGCACGCATTGTCCGCAACCGAGCGTTCGATCACCTGCGCGCCACTGCGCGTCGGCCGACTCAGCTCACTGACGTTCAGGCACTGCTCGATACACCGATGGCGGACAGCGCCACCATCGCGCTGGACGCGATCTCAACCGCCGAGGCCGTTGAATTGATTTCCACCCTTCCCCGTGAGCAAGCCGAAGCCGTCATGCTCCGAGCCGTCGTCGGTCTCGATGCGGCGAGAAGTGGCGAGGTCCTGGGCAAGTCGGCGACCGCTGTTCGTGTGGCCGCCCACCGCGGCTTGAAGACGCTCGCCAAGCGCCTCGCGACTGAGGCAGTCCCCGAAACCACCACTCAGCGATGAAACACATCCAAGGCCCACGGCGCTGGAACAGTGAGATGTCATTCCGAAAGCACACTGCCAGCCAGAGCGCCCTAGAGAGCATGCTCGATCAGCCCGCTGCGCGTCACGAGCCCGTGGCTCGCGTCGTCGCCGCGGCGAGCGCAGAACCGCAAGCACAAGAGTTGGATGGGTTTGAGGCAGCACTCGCGGTCTTTGTCGACGCCAGCTCAGAATCAACCCGACCTGTAATCGCTAAACGAGAGAGCCGCCAGCGGCGCCGAATGCCATTGGTGACTGGGCTCGCTGCCGCGACCCTCGCGACCAAACTTACTGCTGCGGGCGCCGCGGTAGCCGCTCTGGGTAGTCTCGCAGTCACCGTCGCAGTGACGACCAGGCATTCCGAACCTAGCCACAGCACCCCGTACACATCGCCGTCAACCTCGCACAGCCCCCCCGACGCCGCTGCGTCGACCTCCCGCAACACCGGAGTTCGATCTGTGCCCGTCTTCGCTCCAACCGAGCTGACCGGCCGGCCGAAGACGCCACCGGGTCTGACGAAAACGAAGCCGGTGCCACCGGGTCAGACGAAAACGAAACGTGTCTCCCCTGCAACGGGGGGGTAGCGATGCCGACCAATGCCTGATATTTAGCAGACGAGGGTGCAGGTGCAAACGGCCGGAGGGTCGTCGAACTCCTGGCTGTGCAAACCGACCGTCCACGAGAGCGCACCAAACGCGCGCTGAGCAGCGCAGCTTCGGACACCAGGCGTCGCGGGCGATTCGGCGGTACTTGCTGGTCAGAGTGCCGGGGCCGATCGACTTCGGGCGGACGCGATCGGCTCGATAGCAGCCGCGCGTGACTACCAGCACCGTTGCTGCGCACTGGATCTCGATCCGCGCAAACTGATGCCGACGCCGCCCGGACACGCCCGGTCGCCAACCGTTGCAGTGGCGACGGGAAGCCAGGGTCGTTGCTCATCCCGTACAGATCGCGCAGATATTGGGCGGTTTCTTGAGAGCACTTACGCGCATCCGGTACGGCCGCGGGCGGAAGCAGACCATCACGTCCTGTTCGCCACACCAGCGATATTTCCACCCCCGCGTGCTGTCGGTTTCAACGGACTGCGGACAGTTGAGCCACGCAAACGATCTTCGGCAGTAGGTCGGCGCGTGGATGCGGAGGGGCTGACGCGGCGTGGTCGATTCAGCACCTGTCTCGATGATTCAGC
This sequence comes from Jatrophihabitantaceae bacterium, assembly GCA_039923055.1. Lineage (GTDB taxonomy): Bacteria > Actinomycetota > Actinomycetes > Mycobacteriales > Jatrophihabitantaceae > DASXYU01. The sequence goes on along the minus strand of JBDTDN010000274.1, from coordinate 2,368 downwards.
ACCTGTCTCGATAGGGTTGCAAGGCAACCACGATCGTTGAGCCTGTGGAGGCGGCATGCCGCACGTGATCTCGTCTGCGCGTCGGGCAGTACACAGTCCCGCCCTGACGGGCTTGGCTCGATTCGGGCTGACCGCTCGAGCGTTCGTGTATCTCGTCATCGGCTGGCTGGCGGTCCAGATCGCCCGCGGGCACGGCAACCATCAGGCGAACCAGAAGGGCGCGTTGGCCGACATTGCTCAGCATTCTGGTGGGGTCGCGTTGTTGTGGATCATCGGTGCCGGGTTCGCCGCCTACGCGGTATGGCGCCTGACCGAGGCTGCGTTCGGCACTGCGGTCGACGGGCGCAAGACGGGACCCCGGGTTCAGTCGCTGATTCGTGGCGTCGTGTATGGCGGCTTCGCGGTCACCACCTTCATCTTCATCGCGGGTGCGGCTGGGCCGGGCCAGGCCCAGCAGCAGCAGACACTGACAGCGAAAATCATGAAGCACGACGCGGGTCGGTGGCTGGTCGGTGTGGTCGGACTGATTGTCGTGGCGGTCGGCCTTGGCATGGTCGTCGAGGGGGCCGCGAAGAAGTTCGAGAAGCAGTTACGGACCGCGCAGATGAGCCGCCGGACCCGCACCGTCGTACGCGGACTGGGGATGGTGGGCACCATGGCGCGCGGCATCGTGTTCGCGGTGGCGGGCGCGCTCGTGGTCGAAGCGGCGGTCAAGTACGACGCGCGGAAATCCAGCGGCCTGGACGGCGCGCTGCGCACGCTGGCTGACCGACCCTACGGTCCGTGGTTGTTGGGCGTGCTGGCGCTCGGGTTGATCGTGTTCGGGGTGTACGGCTTCGCGGCGGCTCGATGGGCGAAGACCGAGCCGGGAACCTGAGCGATGTCACCATGCGAGGACGGCGAGGTCGTGCCGGCGGGGGCGGGCGCGTCCTCGTTGCAGGACTGGTTTCTGTCGCGATCGGAGCGGGGAAACCCGGACACCTCGCTCGATGATCGCCGCGCCGCGGGGCAGGCGTTCTCCAGCGGCAATCTGGTGCGTCCGCTGATCCACGGTGCCACCTACTTTGCCGAGTTGACTTCAGCGGTGCACGCGATGGTCGGGGGTGACTTGCTGCTGTTCGTTGATTGGCGTGGGGATCCTGACGAGCAGTTGCTGGCCGAACCGGGCAGTGAGATCAGTGTGCTGCTGTGCGATGCGGCGCGGCGTGGCGTCGACGTACGTGGGCTTGTGTGGCGCTCGCACCTGGACCGCTTTGCCTTCTCCGCCAAGGAAAACCGGCATCTCGGTGAGGAGATCGACGCTGCTGGTGGGCAGTGCCTGCTCGACATGCGGGTCCGCTTCGGCGGCTCGCATCACCAGAAGTTCGTGGTGCTGCGCCATCCCGGACGTCCGAGTCAGGACATCGCCTTCGTCGGCGGCATCGATCTGTGTCATAGCCGTCGTGACAGCGCCGCGCACGCCGGAGACCGGCAACGGCAGCCGATGGCGGCCGTGTACGGCGACCGGCCACCTTGGCACGACATCCAGGTCGCCATCACTGGACCGGCCGTCGCGGACGTCGAAACCGTGTTCCGGGAACGCTGGAATGATCCACAACCGCTGAGCCGCAACCCGATCCACATGTTCGCGGACCGGGTCCGCCACGACGACGTCGGAAAGCGGGCTCTGCCCAGCCAGATGCCTGATCCGCCGAACTCCGGGCCGCATTCGGTGCAGCTCCTGCGGACCTATCCACGGCGCTGGGGCGGCTACCCGTTCGCGCCCCACGGTGAACGCAGCGTGGCGCGCGGCTACCGCAAGGCGTTCGCACAGGCCCGCGACCTCATCTATCTCGAAGATCAGTACCTGTGGTCGCTCACCGCGGCCCGATCGATCGCCGCCGCACTCCGTGCGCACCCTCGGCTGCACTTCGTCGCCGTCCTGCCGCTTTACCCGGACCAGGACGGGCGCTGGTCCATGCCGCCGAACCTCCTCGCGCGCGCGAAAGCACTCGACGTGGTGCGTAATGCGGCGCCTGAACGCGTCGGGGTATACGGCCTGGAGAACACCGCCGGTACGCCGATCTACGTGCATGCCAAAGCTTGCGTCATCGACGATATCTGGGCCGGCGTGGGATCGGACAACGTCAACCGGCGATCCTGGACCCATGACTCCGAGCTATCCGTCGCAGTCTGGGACGACACTCTCGCCGACCCGGCCGAACCCGGCACCAACCCACCGCGCCGCTATGCACGGCAATTGCGATTGACGCTGGCACGCGAACATCTCGGTCGCGCAGCCGGGGACGACGCCGACCTGCACACGGCGGCGTCAGCGTTTCAGGCCTTCCACGACAGCGCCCACGCACTGAACTCCTGGGTCCTGAGC
>JBDTDN010000273.1:0-5597 GCA_039923055.1 Jatrophihabitantaceae bacterium | reverse complement strand
CCCGGACAGCAATACGCGTACGCCCTGTCCACCGTGGAACGCGCCGGCTCCGCGCGCACGGCGGCTGTACCGGCTGCGACTGGTGCGGACACCTCGACGACCAACGTCCAAGAGCCCGGCGTGGACGAGCCGGACATTGTCAAGACCGACGGGAGCCGAGTCGTCACGATCACCGACGGCGTGCTGCGCGTGATCGACGACGCGACGCGCGCGGTCTCCGGGTCACTCGACCTGACGATGTACCAGGGTTGGCAGAATGCGCAGCTACTGGTCGACGGCGACCACGCGTTGGTCATCCTCGGCGGCTCCGGCGGCTATGTCGCCTCGGTAATGCCCGCCTATCCACGACCGGTTGGGGGCGCGCGGACGCAGTCCTCCACCTACCTCTACGTGGACCTGACCGGCCGGCCGAAGGTCACCGGCACGCTGCAGGCGTCTGGGGCGTACGTCGATGCCCGGATGGTCGGCTCGACCGTCCGCCTGGTCGCCGACAGCGCGCCGATCCTGAACTTCCCGCCGCCAACCGCGAGCACCGCGTCCAGCCCTGCGAAGAGCAAGGCTGCGAACCAGGCGATCATCCGTAAGGCCGCGCTCAGCGCCTGGCAGCCGACCTACACCGTCACCACCGAATCGGGCACGACGACCAACACAGTGCCGTGCGACCAGATCAGCCACCCGGCCAAGTACACCGGCGCGTCGATGCTGACGATCTACACGCTCGATCTGACCCGCCTCGGCGCTGATCCGCAGCCTGCGACGGTCGCGGCCGACGGTGACACCGTCTACGCGAGCGCTGACAGCCTGTACATCGCCAGCAACCCGGACTGGAACGGCTCGGCGGCAACGCAACAGACCGAGATCCATCGCTTCGACATCTCCCGCACAACCCGACCGACCTACCTCGGCTCGGGCAGCGTCCCCGGCCGACTGCTGAGCCAGTACTCGCTGTCCGACTATGTCGGCCACCTGCGGATCGCGACGACCACCGGTGGATTCGGGCCGGCCCAGTCCAGCAGCGTGTACATCCTGGACTCCGCCACCCTCAAGATCACCGGGCACGTCGACGGTCTGGGTAAGGGCGAGCAACTCTATGCGGTGCGGTTCATCGGTCCGCTGGCCTACGTCGTCACGTTCCGGCAGACAGACCCGCTGTACGTGGTGGATCTGCACGATCCGGCGGCCCCGAAGGTCGTCGGCACGTTGAAGCTGACCGGCTACTCCGACTATCTGCATGATGCCGGCGACGGCCGCCTGCTCGGTGTCGGACAGGACGCATCGGCGGCCGGGCGAGTAGCTGGCCTGCAGGTGTCGCTGTTCGACGTCACCACGCCGGCCACCCCGACACGCACAGCGCAAGTGGTCCGTAAGGATGCGCCGGGCGAGGGAACACTGGACCCGCACGCGTTCCTGTACTGGCAGCCCACCGGTCTGGTGGTGGTACCGGTGCAGTCCTGGACGCCGGCAGAGTCCGGCATGGTTCTGGTGTTGCGAGTGAACGGCACGACCCTCACTTCGCTAGGTCTGCTCGCGAATCCACTCGCGAGCGGCGCCATCGACGACGGCCAGGGCATCCAGCGCAGCCTGGTCGTGGACGGTGCCCTCTGGACGGTCTCCGGCAGCGGCGTCCAGGTCAGTGATCAGGCGACGCTGAAGCGGCAGGCGTGGGTCCCGTTCCCCTAGAAGCACATCAGGACGGCCGCAGCCACGCCGCGGTGTTCGGCGGCAGGTCGGAGTCTTTGATCCGGCCGGAGGCAAGAACCACGTCGCCGGCAGGAAGCGCGACCGGGTCGGTGCCTGCGTTGAGCCAGACCACGAGGGCACCTCGGCGGTAGCCCAGGACACCGTCAGGGGCATCGAGCCAGCCGAAATCGGTGCTGGCCAGTTCCGGCAACAAGGCCCGCAGTCCTAGCGCCCGCCGGTACAGGTGCAGTGTCGAATCCGCGTCGGCGTCCTGGGCCGCCACCGTCAGTTCGCTCCAGTTCGTCGGCATCGGTAGCCAGCTCGACGGTCCAGTCGTGAACCCGTACGGCGGTGCCGATCCGGACCAAGGCAGCGGCACCCGCTCGCCGTCTCTGCCTCGCTCGGTGTGACCGCTGCGTTCCCAGGTCGGATCCTGTAGCGCCGCGTCCGGCAACTCCACATTCTCCAGCCCGAGTTCGTCGCCGTTGTAGAGGTAGACAGCTCCGGGCAGTGACAGTTGAATCAGGGCGGCAGCCCGCGCTCGGGACAGGCCGACCGGACCACCGCCGTAGCGCGTCGCGGTCCGCTCCACATCGTGATTGGCCAGCACCCAGGTGCAGGGCGCGCCGACCTCACGCATCGCCGTCAGCGATCGCTCGATCGCATCCCGGAACGGCTCGGTGCCCCAGCCGGCCTCAATCAGTTCGAAGTTGAACGTCAGGTTCAACTCGTCCGGACGGACGTACCGGGCGAGCCGTTCGGTATCGGGCACCCACGCCTCTCCGACGGCCATGCGCGCGCCGGGATAGGAGTCCAGCACCCGCCGGAAGCGACGGTGGTACTCGTGCACGTGATCGCGATCCCAGCGAATGTCTGCCCGGGACGGCATTGCGCCCCCGTCCGGATGGGGGGCCAGCACGGACAGGTCCAGGTCGGGCAGACCGTCCGGCTTAGCTATTGCGTGCGCAACGTCGATCCGGAAACCGTCGACGCCGCGGTCCAGCCAGAAGCGCAGGATCCGCTCGAACTCGGCCGGCACCTCGGGGTTGGTCCAATCCAGGTCCGGCTGCTCGGGCGCGAACAGGTGCAGGTACCACTGTCCCTCGCCGGCTACGCGCTCATCGGCGGAGGGACGTGCAGGTGACGCGACGCGGGTCCAGGCCGACCCACCGAACAGTGACGGCCAGTTGTTCGGTGGCAGTTCACCCGCAACACCGCGGCCATCGCGGAAGATGAAGCGCGCACGCTCGGCCGATCCGGGGGCGGACGACAGCGCGCTCTGGAACCAGACGTGCTGGCTGGAGAGATGGTTCGGCACGATGTCGATCGTGATGCGGAGCCCTCGAGAATGTGCGTCATTGAGCAGCAGGTCGAAGTCGTCCAACGTGCCGAAGCGCGGGTCGACATCGCACGGATCGGCAACGTCGTAGCCGCCATCGGCCATCGGTGAACGGTAGAACGGCGAGAGCCACAGCGCGTCGACACCCAACCGCTGCAAGTAGTCCAGCCGCGAGCGGAGCCCAATCAGATCGCCCGTGCCGTCACCGTTTCCATCGGCGAAACTGCGCGGATAGACCTGGTAAAAAACAGCGTTCGCCCACCAGCTTCTGTTCACCATGATCAGCCGTCGGTGTTGAGCATCGATGTCGCGGCGGTCGTGAAGTAGTCCCAGATCATCCGGTCGTACGCCGGTGGCAGCGCGACGACGTCCAGCGCGGCCCGCATGTGTCGCAGCCACCGCTCACGCTGGGCTTGGTCGACCACGAACGGCGCGTGCCGCATCCGCAGCCGCGGGTGCCCGCGCTCGGTGCTGTAGGTCGTCGGCCCGCCCCAGTACTGGATCAGGAACAGGGCGAGCCTGTCAGCCGCCGGTGCGAGATCCTGCTCCGGGTAGATCGCGCGCAGTTCGAGATCCTGCGCGACGCCGGCGTAGAACTCGCCTACCAGGCGCCGGAACGTCGGCTCGCCACCAACGGCTGCGAAGAAGGACTCGGCATCAATCTCGGACTGGGTCGGCACCGGACCCATTGTTCTCTATCGCCGGCTGGCTCCGCGCCCTACCGTCGAACCATGACGAGCGACGACTTCGACCTGATCGTGCTGGGACTCGGACCGGGCGGCGAACAGGTGGCCGCACGGATGGCAAAAGCGGGTTGGCGGGTGCTCGGCATCGATGCTGGCCTGGTCGGTGGCGAATGCCCTTACTACGGCTGCATTCCGTCCAAGATGATCCTGCGCGGCGCCGAACTGCTGGCCGAATCACGCCGCGTGGACGGTGTGGCCGGGCACGCCACCGTTACCGCCAACTTCACCCCGGTCGCTGATCGAATCCGGGACGAGGCAACCGACGACTGGGACGACGCGGTTGCCGTCCAGCGATTTGAGAAGGGGGGAGGGACGTTCGCACGGGGCATCGGTCGGCTGACCGGACGAGATGGCCAGGGCCACCTGCAGGTCGAGGTCGACGGGCGAACGTACCGATCCAGGCGAGTGGTCATCGCGACGGGCACTGCGCCGGCTGTCCCGCCGATCGAAGGGCTGGCCGAACTCCGTGCGAGTCGCGACGGCGGTGCCGCCAGTGACGGGTCGGTCTGGACGAACCGCGAGGCGGTGAAGGCACGCACAGCCCCGTCGTCGCTGATGGTGCTCGGCGGGGGAGCGATCGGCTGCGAACTGGCGCAGGGTTTCGCCCGGTTCGGCTCGCGGGTAAGCCTGGTCGAGGCGGCGCCCCGGCTGCTCATGTCGGAGGAGCCGGAAGCGTCCGAGACCATCGCTGCTGTCTTCTCGCGCGAAGGCATTCAGGTGCGTCTGGGCGTTGGGGCACAACAGGTGTCGGCGGGCGGTGATGGCGTCCTCGTCGAGTTGGCCGACGGCTCGACGCTCACCGGCGCGAAGCTGCTCGTCGCGGCGGGTCGGCACCCGAACCTGGATGACATCGGGTTGCAGAGCGTCGCTCTGGACCCGTCGGCACGCTCGCTCGATGTCGATGACCACATGCAAGTACAGGCCGATGGCGCGCCGATCGACGGTCTGTACTCGGTCGGCGATATCACCGGCAGGGGCGCCTTCACGCACGTCGCGATATGGCAGGCGCAGGTCCTGATCGCGCATCTGCTCGGGCAGCCGGAACCCTTCGGCGGTTATCACGGGCTGGCGTGGGCGACGTATACCGATCCTGAGGTGGGACGGGTCGGGATGAGCGAGCAGCAGGCCTGCGATGCCGGTCTGCGGGTGCGGATCGGCACCCAGCAGATCGCGTCCAATTCCCGCGGCTGGATCCACGGCCCGGGCAACGACGGGCTGGTCAAGGTGGTCGAGGACGCCGACCGTGGCGTGCTCGTCGGCGCCACCGTCGTCGGGCCGTACGGCGGTGAGTTGCTGGGGTTGCTGACGCTCGCGGTGCACGCGGCGGTGCCGACCAGCACGCTCGTGACGATGCATTACGCCTTCCCGACGCTGCATCGCGCTGTTCTGGAGGCCGTCCAGGCGTTGGGCTAATTCTCAGGCGACGGGTGCGGAGACGGGTCCGGGGGCAGATGTGACTCGATCGCCAGACGCTCCAGGCGTTCACGAATCCGGCGCCGTAGTTCGCGGGCCGTGCGCCACTGCTCAGCCGGTCGCACCCGCGCCACCAGTCGGATGACGGTCTCAGCGAGCGTCATCGACTCCACACCCTGAACCTCCGGTTCGCCGAGGAAGGCGTCGGTCCACTGCTGTTCGGCGCGCATCTGCTGCGCCACGTCGAGCATCGCGCGGGTTGCCCGGTCGATGTCTGCGCTCGCGGCGATCGGGACGTCCAGCACGACCTGGGCATATCCCTGGCTCTTGTTGCCGACCCGCACGACCTCGCCGTTGCGCACGTACCAGACTGTCCCGTTGACATCTCGCAGTCGTGTCGTCCGCAGTCCCACGGCCTC
>JBDTDN010000272.1:0-3964 GCA_039923055.1 Jatrophihabitantaceae bacterium | reverse complement strand
CGCGGCAATGCTGTCCAGCTGAACGTCGAAGTCATCGTGTTCCACACTCTAAAGGATAGATCCATTGACGAATTAGTGCTACTCGTCTAACGTCTAAAAGAATATCCAATAGAAAGAGGATGGGATGACCACAGACACGAACGTGCGATTAAAGAGCGCCCCGGCTACCGCGCCGACAACGGCGCAGCGGCTACGTACCGACCCCGCTTTTCAGGTGTTCTGGGCACTGCGGATCGGCTTCACCGCCTTACCAATCCTGATGGGTGCGGACAAATTCGCGCACGTCTTGACCAACTGGGATCACTACTACGCACCTCGACTGGACTGGCTGCTGCCCGGCTCGATGAGCGTGCATCAGGCCATGTATGTCGTCGGGGTGATCGAGATCGTGGCCGGGCTGGTCGTGCTCCTTCTGCCACGGATCGGCAGTGTCGTCGTCGCCGCCTGGCTGGTCGGCATCATGATCGATCTGCTCGCGCTCGGACACTACGGCGACGTCGCACTGCGCGACTTCGGGCTGTTCCTCGCCGCGCTGTCGCTGGCCCGACTGGCGCATGCGTTCCCCGACTCTGGGGTGTGGACCTTCGGTAGTCGCGTGAGCCGTCGACCCTGATTGACTGGTGACCGTGATAGTGACTTGGACCATGCCGTGACTACCGCCTTCGTTCTCAGTGGCGGTGGAAGTCTGGGTGCGGTCCAGGTCGGCATGCTGCGGGCCCTGACCGATCGGGACATCGTCCCTGATCTGCTGATCGGTACCTCTGCCGGTGCACTGAATGCGGCGTTCGTGGCCGGTTACGGCACCGGCCACGATGCCTTGAACGCGCTCGAGGCACGCTGGATCGCCACCCGCAGGTCGGACGTCTTCCCGCTGGGGCCCCGGCAGGCGTTGCGGGTGGCGCGCGGCGCGGATCCCGCGCTGTGTTCCCCGCGCGGGCTGAGCCGGCTGATTGCCTCGAACCTTATTTATGAACAGTTCGACCAGACCCAAATTCCGCTCCACGTCATCGCGACGGACCTGCTGAGCGGCCGCGAGGTCGTCTTGTCCACCGGCGACGTCGCCAGCGCGATCCTGGCCAGTGCGTCGATCCCCGGCCTACTACCGCCGGTGCTGCGCGACGGTTTGACACTCGTGGACGGGGGACTGGCCGACAACGCCGCAATCTCGGTCGCGGCCGAACTCGGCGCCGACCGCGTCTATGTTCTGCCTACCGGCTATTCGTGTGCGCTGCAGCAGGCGCCGACCAGCGCCCTCGGCGTCGCGATGCAGTCGCTCGGGTTCTTGCTACAGCAACGGCTGCTGACCGATATCTCCGCGTTTGGCGACCGGGTCGAACTGCACGTGCTGCCCCCTCCCTGCCCGATGGCAGTCTCCTCGATCGACTTCAATCACGCGCGCGAGTTGATCGATAGTGCGCACGCGGTGTCATCGGCATGGTTCGACGGCGGCGGCCTTACCGCAGCCGACCCGCTACACGAGCTCACACTGCACCAGCACCGAGTTGGGGCTAGCCCAGAGCGTCGACGATGAAGCGCAGCGCCGCAGGAGGCGTTTGGATCAGCAGCGTGGTGATGACCGTCTGCTCCCACACCTTCAACTCCTCGCGGATCTTCGCCTGCGGTCCCACGAGCGCGACATCCTCGACGAGCGCGAGCGGGACTGCAGCGATCGCGTCCTTCTTGTGTCCGTCCAGATACAGCGTCTGAATCTTCTCCACCTCGCCGGCATAGCCCAGCCGGGAAAACAGCTCGGCGTGGAAGTTCGCGGATTTCGCGCCCATCCCGCCGATATACAGCGCGAGCGACGGGCGGATCAAGTCGGCGGCTGCCTCGACGTCATCGCCCGGAACGATCGGGACGAACGCCGGCACCTCGAACGTCTCCGCGGTGTGCCGCGCACCTGGGCGAGCGAACCCTTCCGCCAGTGCCTCGCGGTAGAAGTTGTCAGTCTTGGGGGAGAAGAACATCGGCAGCCAACCGTCGGCAATCTCAGCGGCCAGCGCGACGTTCTTCGGCCCCTCGGCCCCGAGCATGATCGGGATGTCACTGCGCAATGGGTGCACCGTCGATTTGAGCGCCTTTCCCAGACCGGTGCCACCCGGATACGGCAGCGGGTAGAACGCGCCGTCGTGGGTGACCGGTACGTCCCGAGCCAAGATCGCCCTGATCACCTCGATGTACTCGCGTGTGCGCGCCAGCGGCTTCGGGTAGGGCTGCCCGTACCACCCCTCGACGACCTGCGGACCGGACGCGCCCAGGCCGAGGACGAATCTGCCGCCGGACAGGTAATCCAGGGTCATCGCGGCCATCGCGGTAGCTGCCGGGGTACGGGCCGAGATCTGCAGAATGTTCGTACCCAGGCGAACCTTTGAGGTCGATGCGCCCCACCAGGCCAACGGCGTCAGGCTGTCGGACCCGTACGCCTCGGCGGTCCAGATCGAGTCAAACCCGAGTTCCTCGCACAGCGCGATCGCTTCCGTCACCCCCGCGGGTGGACCTGAGGACCAGTAGCCGGTGTGGTAGCCGAGTTTCACGCGTGCCGCCTTCTGTCTGAGTTCGAATCAGCCCACTGTATCGGCGGACCCGGCCGTCCACCTCTGAGCCACCGCGAGGAGCGAAGCGGATTTGGCTTGCACGTGACCCGACGCGCACTTAGCGTCTCGGACTGAATGGTCTTCTACGGACAGACGTGGGGTCACTGATGTGTCGATGAGCGGTTCGGCAAGGGAGGCTGAGCGCGTGCAGCGCATTGTGCAACGGGTGGAGACGACCCCGTTGGGTACCGTTGCTTGGCTGAGCCTTTCGCGGGAAACCGCAAATGATTGGCCGCTGACGGTACGAACTGGGCCGCTGGGTCTGAAGATCATGCCGCTCAACAACAGTGATTCGTTCTACTTCCGTGGCGCCCGTATACGCGGGCTGCACTCGGTGCTGACCGCATCAACCGTGACCGGCGCGGAGTTGCGTCGCCAGGCTCGGATTCAAGCGGTGCCGTCCGAGAACACGACGCAGATGCTCATTCACATTCCCGGGCTGGGCTCGGTATTCGATACGGCAGCCGACTTCGAAGGTGCCGGGCTCATGGTGATTTCGGCGGGCAGAGAGGTTTCTGAGGAATTTCGGACGAATTCACATGTTTGTACGCTCAATGTCCAACAGGAAGCGCTGGGTATCGAACCGCATGTGCTCGATGCAATGTGCGATGGCCTCTACGTCGTTACCCATCTGCAGTCGCAATTGATCAAGTCGGCGATCGCGTTGCTGCTGCCTGGCTCGCATGCCGACCTGCTCACCGCGAATGTCGCGGCCGTGGATATGTACCTGGCTGGGCTGGCCGCGCTTTTGCTGCGCACGTCGGTCCCGGCCAAGGTCGACGAACACGAGCGACTGCCGACGATCCGATTGCAGACCGAAGCCATCATCTTCGCCCAAGCGAGCGATGTCGATCTGACGCCGGCAGCGATCGCCGGTCAGTTGGCGATTTCGCTGCGACAGTTGTATCGCGCCTTTGACGGCGTGGAGAGCCCGGCCGCATGCATCCGTCACCGCCGCCTTGCCCTGGCGGCAGACCTGTTGACCAGCCAGGTGAACCTGACCCACGTTGAGACGATTGCTCAACAGTGCGGATTCATCTCGGCGGAGTACTTCTCCCGCGCGTTCCGACGCGAGTATGGGATGAGCCCGCGGGCCTATCGCACGGCTAACAGGGAAGCGTCGATGATCACCGACCGCTGATGGTCGGAGCCCGCCCATCACCTGCCAGCGGGGTCGGTGCCGACACCGCGTTCGACCCCGCGACGTGAGCGGGTCAGCACGGTCAACTGTGTGGCTGCCGTGTCTTGCCCGAATGCGCTTCGGCCTCGAGTTGGGGCAGCAGGTGCGGGTAGTGGTATTCGAAGGCCGGACGCTCGGAACGGATACGCGGGATGGAAGTGAAGTTGTGCCGTGGCGGCGGGCTGGAGGT
>JBDTDN010000271.1:0-6411 GCA_039923055.1 Jatrophihabitantaceae bacterium | reverse complement strand
AACATGCGCTCCATGCGGGTATTTGCTTGGTAGGGCTCACGGCCGTTGCCGCTGGTAGACAGCCGACTCTCCGCTCAGTCAGCGGCCCGCCCTGCGTCCACGTCGGTCATGTGCGTGCCGGTGCGGCAAAGTTGCAGGCACACGCGTCGGGTGACACCCGGCCACACCGATCAGGTCGAATCAGTCCTGGAAGCGGACGCCGCAGTTTTCGCAGACGACGGGATGCTCGGCATCGTTCAGTCGGCCGCACTCCGGACAAACGCGATGCGCCCAGCATGCGGCGTCGCCGCCCTCACGCTCGACCGGCGGCGGCGGCGTACGCCGCTCGGGCACATCGCGGGATTCGGTCATGGTTCCACAATGGCACGAATACGACGATCCGTGGTTGTGCTTCTGACTCGTGGAGGTGCCTCGGCGCTGCTAATCTCCGGCCTAGAACAGGTTCTAGAGCGGAGACGATCGTGCGTCGATTCAGCGTTGCCTGCACCGCACTAGCCGCAGCGTTAGCCACAATCGCGCTCGCAATGGGCCCGGCGGCGGCCGCACCGACTCCCTTACCGGTGCCCTATAGCTTTCTGCCCACTGCTGCCATTCCCGGTGGTTTGTCGCTGGGCGGCCCGCCCGGCGCGAACGACTGGTCGTGCCGGCCGAGCGTTGCTCATCCGGAACCGGTCGTACTCGTCCACGGCTTTCTCGGGAACGCCTCGACGAACTGGCAGACCTACGGCCCGCTACTGAAGAACAACGGTTACTGCGTGTACGCACTGACGTACGGCCAGAGCGCGGTGCTGCCGGGCATGGCTGGCCAGTTGCTCGGTGGGCTCGCACCGCCGGAGCAGAGTGCCGTACAGGTCGGTGCATTCATTCAACGCGTACTGACGGCAACCGGTGCCGCAAAGGTCGACATTGTCGGCCACTCGGAGGGGGCGATCGTCCCCGACTACTACGCCAAGTACCTGGCCGGCGCGGCATATATCGACAAATACATCTCGCTGGCCCCGCTGTGGGCCGGCACCGACTCGCAGGGCCTGGGCAAGATGTATCAAGAGGTCAAAGCGCTGGGCTTGGGCTCACTCATGGACGCGCTGCTGAACCCGATCGCTGGCTCGGAGACGGGCTTGCTCGCCGGCTCGGACTTCATCAACGCGATCCAGTCCGGTGCCGGACCAGCCGTCGCCGGCATCGCGTACACGAACATCGTGACCACGCACGACGAACTGGTGCAGCCGTATACGAGCGGCATCGCGGCAGGCATGACGAACTACACGGTCCAGAACTTCTGCGGAATTGACTACACCGAGCACTTCGAGATCGCGGCCGACCCGGTTGCAGCCGCACTCGTTCTGAATGCCTTGGACCCGACGCATCCGCGGGCCGTTCCGTGTCGCCTGGTGCTGCCGTTCATCGGGCCGCTGTAACCTGGCGGTCCCGGCGACACTCCCGACACTCATGGCAGCTGCCCCGATGTGGCAGGTTGCCAGATGTGCGCACCGACGACGTCTGGGCTGTCCTGCTCGCTCTGGCAGCTGCATTCGCTTACGCGGCGGGTGCTGTCCTGCAGCAGCGCGCAGCCTTCCCGGAGAACTCCGAGCACACGCACGAGCACGAGCTCACGACGGAAGGTGCGCTGCCGCTGACGGCCATGCTGCGTCAGCCGGTCTGGCTCGCGGGAATCGTGATGGACGGGGCCGGATTCGGCCTGGAGTTCCTGGCGCTGCGTCAAGGCTCGGTGACACTGGTCGGCCCGCTGCTCGTCACCGGCCTGCTGTTCGCCCTGCCCCTCGCGGCCGTCATGACCAGACGTGCCATCCGAACTCGAGATCTGGCAGCCGGCGTGCTGGTCTGCGTCAGCCTGGCGGCCTTCGTCGCTGCCGCACGGCCGTCGGCAGGCACGCTCCATGCCTCGGGTACGGCCTGGTTCGCCACCCTTGCCGGTGCGACGGTAGCTGTCCTCGCGCTCCTGATCGCTGCAAAGCACCGCCACCTCGGCGTTCGGGCAACGTGCATAGCGGCCGCTGCCGGCCTCGTCAACGGGGTCTTTGCCGGGCTGTCGAAGGGGATGGGCGACCAACTGGACCAGGGTTGGGTTGCCCTGGCGAGCAGTTGGTTGCCGTGGGCATTCGCGGTGTCGGCCGCGTTGAGCCTCACCCTGGCCGCGCGCGCCTTTCAGGTCGGTTCGCCGGTGGCCGCCCTCACCGCCCTGTTCGCGACCGAACCGCTCGCCGGAATTACGGTTGGGGCACTCGTCTTCAACGAAGGTATCCGGCACTCACTTGGTGCGCTGGCCATGGAACTGGGTGCCCTCGCCGGCTGCCTGGCGGGCGTGGCGCTGCTGGCCCGCAGTCCATTGATCATCGCGACGTACGCACACGATTGAGCTGCGTTAGCGTGCCAGAGGCGCGCCGCGATTTATAGGATCTGTCGCGCTGGCTCATTGCTGTCGCTAAGCTTCGCGCGTCGCACTTGAACCCAGCACATCGGAGATGAGATGAACCTTCGCACCGGAGCAGTCGTGCTGCTCGCCGTCGCCGGACTGACGGCCTGCTCCAGCAGCACTAGCGGTAGCGTCCAACCGCCGAAAAACACCCCGAACACCGCGACGAACTCGCCGACGTCCCAGGCTGTCGACACCGGTAGCGCAGCGCCGACGGACACGGTCAACTCGGCAGGGCCCACGGGTGCGGTCGGTGGCGCCAGCGCCTACTGCGCCAAGTTGAATGGATTGTCCTCACAGCTCGGCGGTCTCAACTCGAACCCGTCTGATCCGACGCAGGCCTTCGACAAGGCCATCACTTACCTCAACGGTCTGAAGGATGGCGCTCCAGCGGACGTCTCTGCGGCACTGGGCGACATGGTCACTCTGCTGCAGGGTGCCAAGCAGGCGTATGCCGACCCGACGCATGTTGACCCGACGGCGCTGGCGAATCTCGGCACCAAGCTCAGCACCGATAGCCAGGTCATTGCGGGGTACATCGCCAAGAACTGCGCCGGCGGCTAATCCGAACCGAGCCGCACTCGTCGCTGGAGCGGTGGGTGCGGCGTCAGTTCAGTAGTTGTTCGCCCGGCCGGGATCCAGCACGACGACTGGTGTCTGCACGTCGTCGGTGCTGGCGTCGGGTTCCGGCGAGAGCGGGTGCAGATTGTGCACTTGGACGTCGGCGACGACGTGTTGATCACTCAACTGCTTGCGAAGTGCCTTGACAACCTGGTCGTAGACGATCCGTCGCGTCAGCCCAGGTGCAAGTGAGCCGGCGACCGCCGCGAGCCGGCCCTTCGCTCCCGCCAGTTCCAGCGGGTTCAGGATCTCGATGCTGATGATCCGCCGCGGGTGTGTGGGCAGGTGTTCGTCAGCACCAACAGCGCGACCAGCACGAGTGCACCCTTCCTGCGGTGACGACGACGACAGGCAAGATTGTCGCAGCGAACGTCAGCCGCTGTTCGACAAGTCGGTATGACCGGCACGAGAGGCGATCACGCCAGCCTGGAATCGACTCGTCGCCCCGACCTGCGCCATGTACTCGGCGATGTGCCGCCGGCATGTACGAACCGAGATCGACAGTCGGCGTGAGATCGCCTCGTCCTTCTCGCCGTCGGCGAGTAAACGGAGGATCGCGCCGCGCGTTTGGTCGATCTGGGTCCGGTCGCCCTGCGTACTGAGGATGTCCTCCAGCGGCACCGCCTCGGCCCACAACTGCTCGAACGTCGCGATCACCCAGGCCACCACATTCTCCTCGCGAACCACGGCAAGCCCGTGTATGCGCGGATTCTCCGTTGGTATCGGTAGCAGCGCGACGCTACGGTCGATGACCAGACTGCGTCCAGGTACCGATGGGGCGATCCGGACCTTGGCGCCGTTGTCGGCAAGTTCGGTGAGATACGACTGGGTGTGCCGATCCCGAAGCGCGGCGTGTTGGTACAAGGCCCGAGTGCGGATGCCGCGGCGCAACGAATACAGGTTGGCCACGCGGGTGCGGTTGTCTATCCGCGTCTTTGGCAGTCGACCGGGTGCGACGGAGAGCAGTTCCTCTCGGCACTGGTCGGCATAGTGCATCAGAACGTTGCCAATCTGCGCCTGGTCGGAGATCACGTCTACGGCGGTGTTCTGTGCCAGCGTGCTCAGCGAACTGTTCCAGTCCGGGACCAGGCGTCGTATTGCATCCCGTCGGGCTTCGACCGAGGCCCGACGGGCGGCAAGCTCGAGGTCCTCGGCGCCCAGGACGGTTGCTTCGGCCAACATCGGGCTGACGGCGACGACATGTTCGCCGTCGTCGGTCCGCAACAAGCCCATCGCCAGGAGCCGGGCGACGGGCTTGTCCAGTTCGGTCGGCCGACGATCGAGCAGCGCGGCGAGTTCGGTGACTGAAGCCCCGGAATGTCCGAGCGCGCGACGGTAGATCGCTACTTCCAACGCGCCGAGCTCGTCCAAAGCGGTCATCGGGTCCGTCCGCAGTTTCGTGCCACGCAGGTTGCTGCCAGCCGAATCGTTTGTGTTCGTGGCCTGCGCACTGAATCCTATTGCTAGAGCAGTGTCTCGCGAAGGCCGCGCCTAAGACGTCGTGCGGCACGCAGCCTCAGAATTGATCGGGAGAGGACAGTATGAGGGGAAGTATTCGCCGGGCAATGGCCGGCGTGTTCGCTCTCGCAGCATCGGTAGCGGTCGTGACGGCCGCTACGCCGGCCACGGCTCAGCCGGTTGCACCGTCGTCGAGTTCGTCGGCTGTGCAGACGCCGAATACGCAGCGGGTCCGCCCGCAGGTTTTAGACTGGTGGTGGTGATCGCTTCACCACCACTGTTGCGGCCGTAAGTCCTGGCGGTCGCAACACGTAGGCCGATCCCGTCCCTGCCAGCGCTACCGCTCGTCGTGTCCGTCGACGCGAGTGGACGGGTAGGGGCGGGATTGGTGCCTTTTTGCATCACGGCTCTGCGAAGATTGGCGTGTGACTGAATCGCCTGACGGGCTCGTGCACATCCACAGCGGCAAGGTCCGCGACCTTTACCGAACGCCGGACAACCGACTTCTGATGGTGGCCAGCGACCGGATCTCCGCGTTCGACTACGTGCTGGAGTCTCCGATCCCTGACAAGGGGCGCATCCTCACCGCGATGACGGTGTGGTGGTTCGAGCGACTCGCTGACGTGGTACCCAACCACCTGCTCAGCGCTGACGATCCGGTGATCCCGCTCCAGTGGCGCGGCCGTGCGCTGCTCTGCACGCCGCTGGAGATGGTGAAGGTCGAATGCATCGCTCGCGGGTACCTCACCGGCCACGGACTGGAGGACTACCGGGCCACCGGCGGCGTGTGCGGCATCGCCCTACCAGGCGGGCTGTTGGACGGATCACGGCTGCCCGTGCCGATCTTCACGCCGACCACCAAAGCGCCGCTGGGCCAGCACGACGAGCAGATGAGCTACGCCGAGGTCCAGGCGCAGGCAGGTGTCGACGTCGCGGCCGAAATCCGTCGCATCACGCTGGCCGTCTATGCCCGGGGCGCCGAGCTTGCCGAGCGCGCCGGAGTAATCCTGGCCGATACGAAGGTCGAGATCGGGGTCAACGCCGAGGGGCGACTGGTCCTGGGAGATGAGGTGCTGACCCCGGACTCGTCGCGCTTCTGGCCGGCCGATACGTGGCAACCGGGGCGCGCGCAGCCCAGCTTCGACAAGCAGTATGTACGGGATTGGCTGCTCTCGGACGCGGCCGGTTGGAGCCGCGGTTCAGACGCGCCGCCAGCACTGCCAGCAGAGGTCATCGCCGCGACGCGAGCTAGGTACGTCGATGCCTATGAACGCCTGACCGGGCTGAGCTTCGCCGACTGGCCTGGTTAGACGGTATGGGGGTTGGCGGCTGGGGCCTCGCACATGTGAACGTGGGTTGCCGAGGCAGGGTGGTCCTGGCCGGTAGAGCCACAAGATGTGGAGGCCCCAGTAATGATGCAGCGTACGAGTGTCGGGCTCGATGTTCACGCACGTTCGGTCGTGGCAGCGGCGATCGACGGGCAGAGCGGTGAGGTTCAGCGCCGCACGATGACCCCGGATCACGGTGAGATCCTGACGTGGATCAAGTCGCTGCCCGAGGGCGTGAAGGTCGTCTACGAGGCCGGTCCGACCGGCTTCGGGTTGGCCCGGTTCCTACTCGCCAATGGTGTCGAGTGTGTGGTGGTGGCCCCGTCGAAGTTACAGCGTCCAGCTGGTGATCGGGTCAAAACCGACGCGAAAGACGCGCTACATCTTGCGCGGCTGCTGCACCTGGGTGAGATCACCGCGGTCACGATCCCGAGCGTGGAGCAGGAAGCGGCGCGGGATCTGGTCCGGGCACGGGAGGACGTGCGCGGTGATCTGATGTCCGCGCGGCACAGGCTGTCGAAACTGCTGCTGCGGCAGGGCATCGTCTACTACGACGGCAAGGCTCGGTAG
>JBDTDN010000270.1:0-4336 GCA_039923055.1 Jatrophihabitantaceae bacterium | reverse complement strand
GCTGGACACGCCAGCGGCCAGCAGCGGCCACAACACCCTGCTGGTCCGGTCTCGGTCGTCCCCGCCAGTTACTCCGACGCGATCATGCAGGTGCAGTCGGCGACGTTGCGCGGCAACGCCGGTCGGTGAACCCCTCGTTCGGCAGTCCTGCACCGGCTGAGGCAGACTCGTCGGTAGCAGTCGTCGGCGAACAGGAGTAACGCGTGTCCGAGCAAGACGGTCGGCACGCTGCATCCTCTTCTTCGGCCGCTCCGGGTGATCTCGACCGCCCATCGGATTCGGTCTCAGCGTCAGTTTTGACGCCGATCTCGGTGTCGAACGATCAGGATTTCACCCGTCCGGACGGCGTCGGTACTTCGTTCGCCCCGCGAACGGGTGCTGCGGTCGACTACACACCACCACCGCGGACGGTCTCGCCGGAGGAGCAAGCGGTGTTCGGTCGGCCCGCCGGCGTCGAGTCCTTCGCCCCGCTGCCCGGTGAGCGGTTGCCCCCGCGCACCAGTTCGGCCCCGCCCGTCCCGCAGATGCTGGCGCAGGCGTTCGATGATTCGGGCGCTGCAGTGGACGGCTTCGACCCCGCTCCCGGTACGCGCCTTTCACCGTCGGGTGCCGCGCCACCATCGCCGTGGTGGAAGGCCGATGCCCAGCACGATCCGTGGCGCGACCCGGCCTCACCGTTCTGGCTCGGACGCGGCGCGGTCTTCACCCGCGGTCAGCCGGCTCAACTCGAGCCCGATGCCGACTCCGAAGCAAGCGAGGACGCCGACGACGACGATGCGGACGAACGCGCTCAGCCGGAGCCGTCGACCGGCAGTCGGCGCGCGCGGTTCGGTCTTAACGCGATCCTGTTGACGACGCTCATCGCCTTGCTAGCCGGGGCGATCGGCGGGGGTGCCGGCTACTGGCTCACCAAGCGCACCAACAACGTGCTGCACCGGGACAACGTCAGCCTCGCAACGACCGACCAGCCCGCCAACCGGCCGCCAGGCTCGGTCGCTGATATCGCCAAGCGGGTCGGGCCGGCCGTCGTCTCGATCACCGTCACCACGTCGACCGTGTATGCGGTCGGCTCGGGCGTGGTGATCGACAAGGACGGTGACGTGCTCACCAACAACCATGTGATCGCCGACGCCGCCACCGGGACCGATGCATCCATCACCGTCACGTTCTCGGACGAGGCCACTGCCAAGGCCCAGATCGTCGGTCGCGATCCGGTCAGTGACATCGCCGTCCTCAAGGTGCCGTCAACGCAATTGACCGTTGCCGCACTGGGGGACTCGGACAAGCTCGCGGTCGGTGACCCGGTCGTGGCGATCGGCTCGCCGCTGGGCCTGGAGGGCACGGTGACCGCCGGCATCGTGTCCGCGCTGGGGCGGGCAGTGCATGTGTTCAGCGATGACGGCTCCTCCGATGCCTACCTGAACGCGGTACAGACCGACGCAGCGATCAACCCGGGCAACTCCGGCGGCGCCTTGGTCGATGCTGCAGGTGCGGTCGTCGGGATCAACTCGGCCGGGCGGTTCTCGACCACCGACGCCACGGGGCAGTCCACGCCGGTCAGTGGCATCGGCTACGCGATCCCGATCAACTACGCGCGGACGATCGCCGAGGAACTCATCAAGACGGGCAAGGCCACGCACGCCTCGCTTGGGGCGCAGGGTCGCAGCGTCACCGACGGCTCACAGCTCGGCGCGTACCTGGAGCAGGTTGCACCCGGTGGCCCCGCTGCCAAGGCCGGTCTGCAGAACGGGGACGTCATCGTGGTGGCAGCTGGTCATCGGATCGTCAGCTATGACCAACTCGCGGTAATCATCCAGGCCGAGAAGCCCGGCGCGAGGATCACCGTCACCTACCTCCGCAAGGCCGCGAAGAAGGACGCCCAGGTCGTCCTTGGCGCGGCCTGAGCAGGCACAGGCTCGCGGCCTACACTCGGGCTCATGTTTAACGTCGGCCCCTTGGAGCTGATGGTCTTGGCGATCGTCGGACTCATCGTGCTGGGGCCAGATCGACTGCCCGGGCTCGCTAAGGATGCCGCCCGGATGCTGAAGACCCTGCGCGAGATGGCCAACGGCGCCCGGACCCAACTGCGTGATGAGCTCGGCCCGGAGTTCGCCGACATCGATCTACGGAACTTGAACCCGCGCACGGCCTTGCAGCGGGTGGTGTTGGGCGATGAGGACTTCAGCTCGCTCAACCCGAAGGCGTTTTTGGACGGTATCTTGGCCGATGAGCCGACCGTCTCGCTGACCAAGGACGAACCGGTGGCGCCCGCTCGGCAGGGTCGGCCTCCAACGCAGACGGCCAGCGTTCAGACGGCGCAGCAGTCGCAGACGGTGGCGACGCCGGTACCGCGGCAGGTCAAGCCGGTGAGCCGACCGCGGCCGCAGCCCCTGGCCCGGAACGAATCGGCTCCGTTCGACTCCGACGCGACCTGACCGGCTGCCTCAGGTCCTCATCCGGTACCGGTCAGGCGCGGGCGGGAGCCAGCCCGAGCGAGCGGCCGACCAGGCTGGTCTGGCGCGCAGCGAGCTTGTCGGCGATGGCGTTGAGCGCGAGCGCCGCCGCCGACTGCTGGTCGTCGAGCACGATGGGCGAACCTGCATCGCCGCCCTCGCGCACGACCTGATCGAGCGGAATCTGCCCGAGCAGCGGAATCGTGGTGCCGGTCGTGATGCTCAGCGAGTCCGCGACCGCCTGCCCACCGCCGGTGCCGAAGACGTCCATGCGGGTGCCGTCGGGCAGTTCCAGCCAGCTCATGTTCTCCACGACGCCGACGATCTGCTGATGCGTCTGCAGGGCAATCGACCCGGCCCGCTCGGCGACCTCTCGGGCGGCGAGTTGCGGAGTCGTGACGACGAGCAATTCCGCCGATGGGACGAGCTGGGCGACCGAGATCGCGATATCTCCGGTGCCGGGTGGCAGGTCCATCAGCAGCACGTCCAAGTCGCCCCAGAACACGTCGGCGAGGAACTGCTGCAACGCGCGGTGCAACATCGGGCCACGCCAGACGACGGCGGTGTTGCCGGGTGTGAACATGCCGATCGAGATGACCTTCACGCCGTGCGCCATCGGCGGCATGATCATCTGGTCGACCTGCGTGGGCTTGCCGGTGACGCCGAGCATACGGGGCACGGAGAAGCCGTAGATGTCCGCGTCCAGGACACCGACAGACAATCCCTTGGCCGCCAAAGCTGCGGCCAGGTTCACCGTCACCGATGACTTGCCGACACCGCCCTTGCCTGATGCGACCGCGTAGACGCGCGTGCGAGAACCCGGCTGCGCGAAAGGAATTTCGTTGGCGGGCGCGTCGCCACGTAGGTGCTGCCGTAGGTCGCCGCGCTGCGAATCGGTCATCACGCCGAGTTGGACCGTGACGTCGGTGACGCCCTGGACGGTACTCACCGCAGCGGTCACGTCGCGGGTGATCCGGTCCTTCATCGGGCAGCCAGCCACCGTCAGCAGCACGCGCACCGTCACGGCGCCGTCGGCTGAGATAGTCAGCGATTCGATCATGTTCAGCTCGGTGATCGGCCTGCCGATCTCCGGGTCGTTCACGGTCGCAAGGGCAGTACGAACAACGGATTCCTCTAATTGAGCCACGTCATCGATGGTACGTCCCTAGGATCAGCGCTTGTGACCAGCGCCGCGACGCCCTCTCCCGAGCGGGCGGCGCGGGCAGCGACGGTGCGGAACTCGCTTGGCGTCGGTGTCGCCGTCGGCGCGTACGGGTTCGCGTTCGGTGCGGCGTCGGTCGCGGCCGGGTTGTCGGTGCTGCAGACCTGCCTGCTGTCGCTGGTGGCGTTCACCGGCGGTACGCAGTTCGCGGTGGTCGGGGTCGTCGCAGGCGGAGGCACGCTTGCCGCGGCGCTGACCAGTGGCCTGCTGCTCGGCTCGCGCAACACGCTCTACGCGATGCGCCTGGCCCCGTTGCTGAAGGTGCGCGGTCTGCGGCGTCTGCTCGCCGCCCTCGGCACGATCGATGAATCAACGGCGATGGCGGTCGGACAGGGGTCAGACGAGCAGGCAAGGGTGGCGTTCTGGTGGACGTTCGGCGGTGTCTTCACCTTCTGGAACCTCTCGACGCTGCTCGGCGCGGCCGGGACGAGCGCGCTTGGTGATCCAACGAAGTTCGGCCTGGACGCCGTCATCCCGGCTGCTTTCCTGGCACTGCTGGCGCCGCGAGTGCGGGGAACTGCGCGGATCGAACGGCGGGTAGCGGTCGGTGGGGCGGTCATCGCGCTCGTGCTGATCCCGCTCACCCCGCCGGGCGTACCGATCCTGGCGGCGTGTGCGGCGCTACTGCTCGCGACGACGTTCACCGGTGTGCGCCGATGAA
>JBDTDN010000269.1:0-11811 GCA_039923055.1 Jatrophihabitantaceae bacterium | reverse complement strand
GAAGGAGAAGAAGTCGGCCGCACCGGCGATCTCGCTGGCGGTCAGTGCCGCCCTCGGCAACTCGATCATCGTGCCGATCGGGATGAGCAATTCTTCACCGAACTCCTGGGCAACCTGGGCAATCACGGCAACCAGTTCACTGCGGGTGATCTCGAGTTCGCGGGCAGTCGCCACCAGCGGAACCATGATCTCAGCGTGGACGACATGACCTCGTCGACGCGTCTCGATCGCAGCCTCGGCAACCGCGCGGGCCTGCAGTGCGAACAAGCCGGGGACGACGAAACCGAGACGGACCCCGCGCAGGCCGAGCATCGGATTGACCTCATGCAGCCGATCCAGTGCTGCGAGCAGCATCACGTCGTGCTCGTCGGCGACGCTCGAGGCCGCTGCCGCAGAGATCCGGGCAGCAACCTCGGCGCGATCGGAGAGGAACTCGTGCAGGGGTGGGTCGAGCAGTCGGATGGTGACGGGCAGGCCATCCATCGCCTCGAACATGGCGAGGAAGTCGGCGCGCTGCAGCGGTAGCAGCGCGGCGAGCGCGCTTGCGCGTTTGGTCTCCGTGTCGGCGAGAACCAGTCGCTCGACATAGGCGCGTCGCTCGCCGAGGAACATGTGCTCCGTCCGACACAGGCCGATTCCCTGCGCCCCGAAGCGACGAGCTCGGGCTGCGTCCTCTGGTGTGTCGGCGTTAGCCAGCACCGCGAGCCGCCGCCGGTCATCTGCGTGCTGCAAGAGGCGGTGCACAGCTCTGATCAAGTCACTGGCGTCGTCGCTGTCGGGGTCGAGTTGCCCGTTGAAGTAGGCCATGATCGGCGGCTGCTGCAAGGGGATCTCGCCGGAATACACCGCGCCGGAAGTGCCGTCGATGGACAGTTGCTCGCCTTCGGCGATGACTTGATCGCCAGCGATCAGACGGTGTGCGCCCTCGTCGATGACGAGTTCCTCGGCGCCGCAGACGCAGGGTTTACCCATGCCCCGAGCAACCACGGCTGCGTGAGCGGTCTTGCCACCGCGCGTCGTGAGGATCCCTACCGCAGCGACGATCCCGGCCAGGTCCTCCGGTGTCGTCTCGTGCCGAATCAGTATCACCGCCTCGCCGGTCGCGGCCCTACGCACAGCGGTGGCCGAGTCGAATACCGCGGCTCCGACGGCCGCGCCGGGCGAGGCGTTGACGCCGGTCGCAATCTGGACGCTGCTGGTGTCAGTGAGGAACTGCGGAAACATCAGCTGGGTGAGTCCGCGACCGGACACCCGAGCCAGCGCCTCGTCGAGATCGATGATGCCCTCGTCGACGAGCTGGCAGGCGATCCGGAACGCGGCCCCGGGCGTGCGTTTCCCGACCCGCGTCTGCAGCATCCACAACGTGCCGTGTTCGATCGTGAACTCGATGTCACATAGGTCGCGGTAGTGCTTCTCCAACACATCCAGGTTGTCCAGTAGCTGCCGGTAGCTGGTCGGGTCGAGGCGCTCGAGCTCGGAGATCGGCAGCGCATTGCGCGCTCCGGAGACCACATCCTCACCCTGAGCGTTCGGAAGGTAGTCGCCGTAGATCCCGGGCTGGCCCGAACCGGGGTCACGCGTGAACGCGACTCCGGTCCCAGAGTCTGAGCCCTTGTTGCCGAACACCATCGCCATGACGTTCACCGCCGTGCCAAGGCCGTCCGGTATCTGCTCCTGCCGCCGGTACAGCGCCGCCCTACCGGAGTGCCAAGAGTCGAACACGGCGCGGATCGTCAGGCCGAGCTGCTCGCGGGGGTCCTGCGGGAAGTCCCGGCCGGTCGCATCATGAATGACCTGCTTGAAGTCGGCGACGAGGATGCGCAGATCGGCGACGGATAGCAGCGCGTCCGCTCCGCCTGCGCCCGCTGCGGCGGCCGAGAGCAGATCAGCGAAACGAGCACTGTCGATGCCGAGCACCGTGCGCCCGAACATCTGGATCAGCCGCCGGTAGGAGTCGAGCGCGAACCGCTCGTCACCGACTTGCGCTGCCAGACCCTTGACCGACTCGTCGGTCAGACCGATATCGAGCACCGTCTCCATCATTCCAGGCATCGAGTACCGGGCCCCCGATCGGACCGAGACCAGCAGCGGGTTGTTCGGCTGGCCGAGGCGGCTGCCGACCCGACGCTCAAGCGTAGCTAGGTGCTCGTTCAACTCGCCCAACAGTTCGATCGGTTCGACCCCGCTCTGCATGTAGTGCCGGCACGCCTCGGTCGTGACGGTGAACCCCGGTGGCACAGGCAGACCCAGCCGTCCCATCTCTGCCAGGCCCGCGCCCTTGCCGCCGAGCAGATCAACCAGGTCGCGACCACCTTCGGCGAAGTCGTAGACGTACTTCCGGATGCCCGGCGCCGGCTGGTCGACGGGAGGGACGAGCACTGCGGGTGTGGTCATACCCCCACCCTGCCCGGCGGCCGGCTGCGGCGCTGGGGCCGGAAGTCGCAGGTTGACGGGACGTCCGACCCTGCTGTCCGACACCACAACGAAGCAGAGTTGAAGTTGCGGCACGCGCGCGCCGCGCCCTCCTGGAACCAGGTGAGACATGGCCTCCGTGACGGATGCAAGGATGACCGGCGCACTGCGGCGGGCGGCGATCAGCGCTACCCGAGCGCCGTCCGTCCACAATACCCAGCCGTGGAGCCTCGTGCTCCTTCGCGACGGACTTGAGATTCGAGTCGACCGGACCAGGCGACTACGCGTGTTAGACCCGCGAGGTCGGCAGATGATGATCAGCTGTGGCTGCGCGCTGTTCAACGCACGCGTTGCCTTGGCGGCCAGCGGATATGACGCAGTCGTCGATCGTTCCCCGGACGATCAACGGTCGGAGGTGGTCGCTCGACTCACGATTCCGACCGACGTGCAGGATTGGGTGCGGATCGGCGACCTTGAACCGTCCATCCTGCGAAGGCGAACGAATCGGCGGCACTTTGACGACGAGCCGGTACCACCCGCAGTCATCGATGCACTGATGACCGCCGCCGCGGCCGAAGGCGCGCTGCTGTTACCGATCACCGGGGTGCAGGAACGGCTGATGACCGCGCGACTCAGCCAGCACGCGGATCGGATCGAGCGCAGCGACCCGGCGTACCAGGCCGAACTGCGGGCCTGGACGACAAGTGATCCCCAACGCACCGACGGAGTCTGGTCCGCGACCGTCCCATATGCCGGGACCGGCGCCGATGTCCACGACGCCCTGCCGATCCGCGAGTTCGACACCACAGGCATGGGCTGGCTGCCGGCCGACCCCGAGTCGGGTAGTACCGAGTCGCTGCTGCTGCTGGGCACGTTGGCTGACGGACCGGGCGCCTGGCTGCGCGCCGGCGAGGCGCTTGAGCACGTCTGGCTCGAGCTCACGCACCTCGGCTACGCCGCAAGCCCACTCACGCAGGTGGTGGAGGTCAGCGACACCCACTCCCGTCTACGCGAGGAACTCCAACTCGTCATGCATCCCGCAGTGCTCCTTCGGGTCGGCCACGCACCAGAGACGGTGCAGACAAGCAGACGTCACGACGTTGAGGTGATCAGCGAATCATCCTGACGGTGGCAGCGGAGCCTTCACCATGTCTCGCGGGTTGCGTTTGGTTGCTCGCGTCGGTCTGACTCGTCCGGTTGCGTTGCAGGTCGTAAGACCACTGGTCCGGCACGGCGGCCAGCGCCGCACCGGTGCGGAGACTACCGACCGATGAATCCGTAGGGCAGGTGATCATTGGTTTCGATCTCGATCAGCCGGTTGTATTTCGCGACCCGCTCGCCGCGTGCCGGCGCACCACTTTTCATCAGCCCGCAGCCACTGCCTGCAGCAAGTTCTGCGATAAAGGTGTCCTGGGTCTCCCCGGAACGGTGCGATACGAACTGGGCCCAGCCGGCCTCCCGACACATCCGCATCGCCTGCAAGGCCTCGGTCACCGTGCCGATCTGGTTGACCTTGATCAGCGCAGCGTTACCTGCCTTGCGCGTGATCGCCTCGCGGATGATGATCGGGTTGGTGCACAGCAGATCGTCGCCGACCAGTTGCAACTGATCACCCAGACGCGATGTAAGGCGCTGCCATCCGTCCCAGTCCGACTCGGCGAGTCCGTCTTCCAGCAGCCAAACGGGGAACCGGTCAACGATCGCGGCGTACCGTTCGATCATGTCGTCGCTGGAGAGTTTCTCCCCTGCCACGTGATACATCCCGTCACGGTAGAACTCACTCGATGCCGGATCCAACGCGATCGCCACGCCGTCACGTCCTGGCTGGTAACCAGCATCCTCGATGGCCGTGACGATTAGGGTGAGGACGGCCTCCGGCGAGCTGATCTGAGGCGCGAAACCGCCCTCGTCACCCAGCCCGGTCGCGAAGCCCTTGTCCGCCAAGCTACGCCGCAGCGCGGCGTAGATCTCCGCACCCGCGCGGACCGCCTCGGCGAAGGTAGGTGCCCCGAGAGGCGCCAGCATGAACTCCTGGAAGTCCAGGTCGTTCGGCGCATGAACACCCCCGTTGACCACGTTGAAGTGGGGCACGGGTGTCCTCGGGGGAACCTCAGGTGAGCCTAGCGATTGCCACAACGGGCACCCAGACGTCATGGCCGCAGCGCGCGCGATGGCTACCGACACACCGACGACCGCGTTCGCCCCGAGGCGTTCCTTACTAGGCGTGCCATCCAAATTGATCAACGCGGCATCAACTTCGGCAAGATCAACAAAGGAGCGACCACAAACCAAATCCGCGATCTCACCGTTGACATTGGCTACGGCCTGAACGACGCCGAGACCGCCGTAGCGCGCAGGGTCACCATCGCGCAACTCCTTCGCCTCACCGGAGCCGGTCGAGGCGCCAGAGGGAACACCCGCCCAAGCGCGCACGCCATCAGCAAGCTCCACCGTGACCGCCAGCGTAGGTCGAGACCGCGAGTCAAGAATCTCGATCGCCGACAGCTTTTCCACGACCAGCATGTGAACCCTCACATTCCCCACGCGAAGCATGGCGCAACCGATCACCGGACCGCCCTCACGCCTCATGCAGCGGCTCTCTGCAACGCTCACCCTCCTCTTAGCTTCCGGGGTTGTTGCCCCCGCGGTGACCGTGCGAGGGCACCGGCGTGATTGTCTCTGACGGGTGGCCGAGGTGGCTCACATCGGTGGTCGCATCCTCATCATCGCGACGACGAGCCGGCACCGCCAAGGCGAACCCACCGAGGAGCATCAGCACCACGCCACCGATGGTCAGGCTGATCGGAAGCGTGCGATAGAGCAGGTTGATTGAGTCACCCTTGGTTCGCGCGTCATTGACCGCGCTGACGAGCGTTGCCGGAGTGTCGGTGAAGGTGATGTCCATGACCGGGGTAACCGGGACTACTGCGGTGCCGACCTGAATCGTGAGCGTTCGCGTCTCGTGTTGCACGAGGTCGACCACGATACCGGTCTGCGGCGCGACGTAGTAGGTCGCTGTGCCTTGGTAGGTGTAGCCGAACGGCACGGGATCAGGAAGCTGCGGAAGCATGTTAGCGAGCGCAGCAAGCTGAGCCGCCGGAAGGTTGAGCGACGGCGCGAGTCGTAGCAGCGTGGCCTTCGGCAGCGATTTCGGCAGCTCGGCCAATTGCTGGGCATCGGTGATGGCAGCCGGCGTCATCACAGTGGTGAAGACGTCGGTGGTGATGCCGCCCCGCGTTGCCGTACCGGTGTACTTCAGCGTGGTGGTCTTGCCGGTGTCAGGAACGTACCCGGTGTAGTCGTGGGCCGCTGTGCGGATGGGCCAATTGAAGGTAAGACCGGTCTGGGTCAGCACACCACTGAAGTGACTGCCTTGCCCCAGATTGGTTCGGTCCACCGAGTAGCGGTAGTCGACGGCGGCGACCGTCGAGCCGGCCGCCTTGATGGTCTTCGCGTCTGACACGAGCGCGTTCCCACCACTGGTCGCGAGCACCTTCGTCTGGTGCGCGACGGTAACCGGGACGTTCGTCAGCAGAACCGGGCCGGACCCAGTGGTGAGCGCAGCAGGGTTGAACAACACCGCCGCAGTTCCCGCATAGGCGCGGGTCGTGTTGGTGTTGCTCGGCAATACCGCGTCGTTCGGCGCGATGATCCAGCGGACGACGCCCGCGGAAAGTAGAAGTGCCAGCCCTAGCGCAAGGCCGGTGAACGCGAGCGTCTTACGCATTTCAATCACCTGTTCTTCGATGGGCGTCCGTATGAGTCCACCGTCTTCCCCTGCACCGTATTGACGGCAGAGGCGATTGGACGCACACCCGGAGGTCGAAGGTCCTAACCATCGAAAAGGGTGACCTTTGGCTCTGCCTCGCCTACCCCGGCCCGCATAGCCTTGAATGCGAGGTGAGTCATGACAGTCATTGAGCAGCGGATGCTCCACAGTGATGCGATCGCTTGGTACATGGAAAAGGATCCGGTCCTGCGCTCCACCGTGGTTGCGGTCGTGATGCTGGATCGGAGCCCCGACTGGATGCGACTGCGTGACCGGATCGACCGACTGACTAGGGTGGTCCCGGTTCTGCGGATGAGCGTGCATACCCCGCCCCTTCGGGTCGGGCCGCCGCGCTGGAGTCTCGACGAGAAGTTCGACCTCGACTTCCACCTGCGTCGAGTTCGTGTCACCGATTCAGGTGGCCTGCCCGAAGTCCTTGAGTATGCGCGCACGGCGGCGATGGCCGGCTTCGACCGCGACCGGCCGCTGTGGGAGTTCACGCTGCTCGAAGGCATGGCCGATCGCGGCGCAGCCCTCGTCGTCAAGATCCACCACTCGATGACGGACGGGATCGGCGGCGTGCAACTCGCTGGCATGGTCGTGGATGCCGGTCCCGACTCACCCGAACTGGAGCCGCTGCCGCAAATGCCCAACGGGCACTCGCTCTCCGGTCTCGAACTTGCCCTGCATTCCCTTGAGGACGACACCACAGAGGCATTTTCCGCAGCGACCAAAATCGTCCGCTCGCTGCCGAAGCAAGCCGCGCGCGCGATCGTGCACCCTGTCGATTGGACAAAGCGCGCCGTACGGGGAGTCATCTCGGTGGGGCGTTTCGTCGCTCCAATCAACCGCCAGTCGTCCACAGCGTTCGGTGAGCGCCGACTTACCCGCACGCTCGCAACGTTGGACGTCCCGCTGGCAGAACTCCGGGCTGCAGCGAAGGAGTCCGGAGGCCACCTCAACGACGCCTATCTAGCCGCAATCACCGCAGGAATCAAGCGTTACCATGACACGCAGGGCGCATCGCTGCCGACGATGCACGTCACAGTTCCGGTCAGCATCCGGTCCGAGAGCGACTGCGTCGGCAGCAACCGAATCACCCTGATCCGGATCGAGCTTCCCGCAGACCTCGCAGACCCGATGCAACGAATCCGCGAGATCAGCGCGATCATGGCGCGATGGCGCAACGAGCCGGCCCTGCACCACACCCAGGAGATCGCGTTCGGGTTAAGTATGCTGCCCCGGCCCTACCTGGGCAGCATGCTCAAAAAGGTCGAAGTCGTCGCGAGTGACGTCCCAGGGATTCTCCAGTCGGTGTGGCTCGCCGGCGCACAGGTAACCGGCTACTACCCGTTCGGCCCGACCATCGGCAGTGCGATGAACGTGACCCTGATGTCCTACGCCGGCGTCTGCAACCTCGGTATCAACATCGACACCAGCGCGATCGATAACCCCGAACTGATGCTCGACTGCCTGCGGTACGGCTTCAAAGAAGTGCTGGCCATCAACGCGTTGGACAGCGTCGCCGATTGATCTGTAACGATGCGGTGTCACGTAGCAGAGTGAGATGCCCGCTCGAAGCGTCCCGCGGTCGGCTTCCGGAGTTGCTCGGGCAGCCATCGCCATATGGCACGATCGACTCATCTGGCGGTCGTAGCTGTTCACCAAGCGCAATCAGGGAACCCTCCCCGGTTGCGTCCACCCGAACGTGCGCGGAGGTTCGGTGGCTGAGGAAGTGTCGTTGCCGGGTTCGGTCCCAGTCGCTGTCGCCCGGACGACGCGCTCGCCTACATCGTCTTTCTGTACCCGGCCCGGCGGACTTACTGCCGCCGAAGTCGCTGAGCGGACTTCTGCTGGACACACCAACGTCGCAGATTCGCAGACGAGCCGAACCGTACTTGCGATCGCTCGGGCCAATGTCTTCACGGTCTTCAACGGGATTCTGGTCACGCTCGTCGTAATCGTCCTCATCACTGGACGTTGGCAGAATGCCCTGTTCGGCTTAGTCGTGATCGCGAACTCTGCGATCGGCATCGTGCAGGAATTGCGGGCTAAACGAACCCTGGACCGGCTGGCGGTCCTCAATGCTGCGTATGCGCGAGTCATTCGTGACGGTAGGCCCGCGACCGACGTCGCTGTGACCGAGATCGTGCTTGATGACCTGCTGGCCCTGCGCACGGGGGACCAGGTTCCGGCGGACGGTTCAGTGCAAGAGTCCGTAGGACTGGAGATTGACGAATCGCTGCTGACCGGGGAGTCCGAGCCGATCGCGAAGAATGTCGACGACCCGGTTCGGGCTGGATCGATCGTGGTCGCGGGATCGGGCCTGATGCAAGCGACGGCGGTCGGCGACGATGCGTACGCCGCCCAGCTAACGAGTGAGGCCCGGCGTTACAGCGTGACTCACTCGGAACTCGTGTCGGGCACGAACCGGCTGCTGAAATGGATCTCAGTCACCCTCGTCGTCGTCACACCGCTTTTGGTGTGGAGCCAGTTCCGCAGCGTCGACAATCACGACTGGCGCGAGGCGATGACTGGCACCGTCGCGGCAATGGTGGGGATGGTGCCTGAGGGTTTGGTGCTACTGACCAGCATGGCGTTCATGATCGCCACGATCAGTCTGGCTCGCCGCTCGACGTTGGTGCAGGAGTTGCCGGCAGTCGAAGCGCTGGCACGTGTTGATGTGCTCTGCCTCGACAAGACCGGCACCCTCACCTACGGCGACATCTGCTTCGACTCTTTGCAGATGTGCCTCGGCGCGGATGAAGCCGAGGTGCGTAATGCTCTGGCATTGCTCACCCGTGCCGGGGATGCGAATGCCACTGCCGACGCTCTTGCGGCCGAGTTCGGTGACACGGCGTGGCAACAGGTCAGCACGATCCCGTTCTCGTCTACTCGAAAATGGTCTGCTGTCACCGCGGACCACCACGGGACTTGGATTCTCGGCGCACCGGAGATGGTGCTGCACACCCCCGTAACTCAGCCCCAATTCGAGGCCCGATCTCGCGCCGACGGACTTGCCGCTGCTGGTTCCCGGGTGTTGCTACTCGCGGTCACCCGTTCAGGCGACGACATCAGCAACGAGGTGGCGTTGCCTGGAGATCTTGAACCGACCGCCCTGATCGTGCTGGCCGAACACATCCGCGACGACGCCGAGGCGACCTTGCGCTATTTCACCGAGCAGGGCGTCAGCATCAAGATTCTCTCCGGGGACAACCCGCGCACCGTCGGCGCCGTTGCCTTCGCACTGCATCTACCGGGAATCGGAGGGGCCACCGATGCCATCGATGCCCGCTCGCTGCCCGAAGATCTTGACGAACTCACCGCAATACTGAAGGCGCACAGCGTCTTCGGCCGAGTCACTCCGCACCAGAAACGCGCCTTCATCAAGGCACTGCAGCGCGGCGGCCACGTCGTGGCGATGACCGGTGACGGCGTCAACGACGCACTGGCATTGAAGGATGCCGACATCGGCATCGCGATGGGCAACGGCACCCCCGCCACTCGGGCCGTCGCCCAAGTCGTCCTGCTCGACGGAAGCTTCGCGCACCTGCCCGAGGTGGTAGGCGAGGGACGACGCGTCATCGCCAACATCGAACGGGCCGCCAGTCTGTTTTTGGTGAAGAACGCCTACGCCCTCGTCTTGGCGTTGATCGTCACTGCCACCGGTGCCGCCTATCCGCTGGCGCCGATCCAACTCACGCTCATCTCGACGATCACGATCGGGGTACCGGGCTTCGCCCTCGCGCTCGGACCAAACCGCCGCCGCTACGTACCGGGCTACCTGCGCCGGGTGCTTCGGTTCGCGGTCCCGACGGGCATCGTTACCGGAACCGGCGCGTACCTCGGCTACCAGGCAACGAGGTTGCTCGACGGCGCGGCAGGTGTCGCCGAAGCACGCACCACCGCGACGTTGATCGTGTTGATCGTATCGTTGTGGACGTTGGTGGTGCTCGCCCGACCATTGTCCGGGTGGAAGCTGACTCTGGTTGCCACAATGGCCGTCGGCGTCGCAGTCATCGTCTCGATCCCCCCGCTGGGCCACGGGATCTTCCTGCTCGACGTCACACCGTTACGGCTGACGATCGCGGGAATTCTCGGTACGGGCGGAGCGCTGCTCGTCGAACTCACCCACCGCAGCATCAGCCTGCTCGTCCGCATGAGCGCGACGCACGATGGGCCGAGCACAGAAACCGGGCGTTGAAAAGGGTTTCGGCCCTGCCTCGTGATTGAGCCGACACCGTGGACAGGACCTTCGCCTCTAACACCGAAAACGTGCCTTGGCGAGCATGGAGTTATCAACAAGGAGAGGTGATTGCGATGACAACGCAGACAAGTGGTTGGAATCAGGTCAGTGTCCAGTTCGAGAAGCTTCAGACCCACATGAATGAACGCGTTGGCAAGTTGGGTGCGGTTGCATCGGCTGAGCGGGCCGAATTCGAGAAGTGCCTGACCGGGATGCTCACAGCCATCGAGGACGGGTTCACTGCAGCCGGAGATGCAATCCAGGACGCGCGGTTGCGCAAAGACCTGGCCAAACTTGCTCAGGTAGTGCGCCAAGCTCTGGTCACATCGGTGACGGCCAGGACCGCACAGCTGCACGCCAAGATTCCCACTCACGTCGGTACGAACAAGCTCGCAAGCGTCCGGTCCGGTGCCGCCAAACCGATACCGAAAAAGACGCCATCAGCTCGCCCAGTTGCAACTCGTAAGGCTGCGACTCGCCCAGTTGCGACCCGCAAGGCTGCGAGCCGCAAGGCTCCTGTCGGCACGCGCTCGGCCGGTTGAGCGGCAAGCCCGATGAAACGCAAACAGAGCGACATCTACGTCGGCGGGTTCGAGGGTACGAGCCAACTTGACCCCGCCGACTCACTCGCCGGCGAGATCGGCGAAGACCCCTTGGAAGCGGGTTACTCCCCTCCGGACCTTGAGCCGTTCTCGGCCAGGGCTGACGCGACGAGCACGGCGGAACTGCACGGGGAGTCGATCGACAACAAGCTCGCGGCAGAAGAACCAGAGGTCGACCGCTCTGACATCAACGGCTTCTACGAGCGCCCCAGCGTGGGCCGGATCGTCTCGAGCACACAGAACGACAGTTCCGATGAGCTCAGCCCCGACGCGAGCGATGTTTTCGCCAGCGATGCAGGCCCTGCCGGATGGGCCGCGAGCGCAGAGGAAGCCGCGATGCACATCATCGACGAGCAGCCGTGACGATCACTGACCGCCCAGGCAGACTGCCTCGCTGAAAACGCGCCCCGATCGTTGCACAGCGACTTTGCTGCGACGAGGCCGACCATCACGAGGTCATCTCTAGCTTCACCCGCGTGCTCGCGGGCCACGGGCACATCGCTGGACCCGGCTTGTTCGCGGCGTCCAGACGCAGGAAAGAGAGGAACCTGGATGAGCGAGCCCGGAGCATGCCCCACCCTGCGGTTACCACTCAGCGCGGCACGGGCGAGCACTGACGCCTCAAACCTGCAGGCGAGTCTCGGCGATCTGGCGACTCTAGAGACCGGAAGCCTCGGGTTTCCCGAGTTTCTCGAGCGGGTCGCGATCTTTGCTGCACATGCGATTCCTGGCGCCGATGGCGCTGGGGTTACCGTGCTGCAGGCCAACCAATCGGAGCATCG